>NZ_JAYKTS010000021.1 GCF_037024155.1 Bacillus sp. 2205SS5-2 | reverse complement strand
TTCGCATTCAAATAAAAAGAATGAGTAACAGTGCGGAGCCATACTTCGCTCACAACTGAACTCATTCCCTTGTCCGGTTTTTAGGTTTTGAGAAAAAGAGAGTTGGATTTTCTCTATATAATCACTGTAAATGACGAGGAGCCACTTAATACTGTATTAGACGGATATTACGATAACGATGATGTCCCTCGAGTTAAGAACAAAAAAGAAAGAATTTTAAGCCATAAAGAGGTTATTTTTGAATAAATTCAAGGCAACTCAATAAGGCTGTTTTTTAGTAAGTTTGCTAATGAAGTAATAGAAACTTCTTCTGTCTAGAAAAGGTGTAGTTTTCTATGTGAAGTAGGAATTATACTTCACTAACGGTTAGCTAATTTCCAAGAAGGAAATACAAATCCAGTAGTAAAGGTCGAAAGAAGATTAGATCGCATTAATCACTTCAATCCATACTAATGTTAATACTTCCACCACCAGTCATTTCATGCATACCTATAAGTTGCACTTCTATGTGGTCATGAAGAAAAGGTTTGTCGATTTTCCATGTAAATGAAAATGTTTGTGGACTATTAAAAGTTCCTTCCTTGTCCGTATTAACTGCATAACCAATAAGTCTTCTTTCCCACCATGTCTGAGTACCAGTAGGTATAATCCAAAATAAAACTGTTTCTGTATTTTCGGCTTCTACAAAAATAGTTATTTCTTCAGTTCCTTTTGGTACAGTAACCCAATTGTTAACTTCAGGAATGTTTGTATAAGCACTTTTTATAACTTTTGGTGGGGGTACAGTATTTTGACTGTTAGCAGACATAATACCTAAGTTGAAAAAAAGACATAAAGAAAACAACGTTTTAAGAAATAACATAATACCACCTCATATGGTTATTATTTTCTACATCTGAAATAGTATGTGTATTTCACTAACGGGGGCTTTAACCGAAGAGCATATTACAAGTTATCTCGAATTCAAGTATTCAGCTTAAGGGCGCGTTTGCTGAACAAGCAGCAGCTCTGTTGTGATATTATCGGGCAGCATCGATTAACATTGAAAGTAGAAAAGGGTGTTTGACGTGATTACTTTTGAAACTAACGAAATTAATAAATGGAAGATTGAACTAGAAATTATGAATTCAAACTCTTCCTATAATCAGATGTCTAAAGGTAAAAGTACTATTAACTACGCTGATATCCTTTCTGAGTATGATGAATCAAAGAAGTTAAATACTACTCGACTGCTAATCAAGCAGGATAATAATTACATAGGATTAGTGGATTACTGCATAACTAATCCCTCTGATAATACTCCTTGGATTAGTTTATTTGTTATTCATAAGAAATTCCAAGGGTCAGGAAACTCTCTTGTAGTATTTGAACGTCTAGAAAGTCTGGTTAGAAAAGAAGAAAAAACAAAATTACGTTTGGCAGTTCATAAGGAGAATGAGAAAGGTTTATCGTTTTGGTCTAGGATAGGATTTAATAAGTTCAAAGAAGTAATTTTCGAAGGAAAACCACACTACTGTTTAGAAAAGGATATATAGCGTTATTCCATAAACGGGGGCGTTGACCCAAGAAGGATTAACGCTTATTTTGTTGAAGTTATTGGATTAAAGGGGCAGATTTAGTGTAATAATTAACGTTTAAATTACAAATAAAATTGAATGGAGTAATATATGGTAATTTTAATAAGTGCTGTAAGTAGTACAGGTAAAACCTTGATGGCTCAAAAGTTACTAGAAAAATACCATATTTCTTATCTTTCTATGGACCATTTAAAAATGGGCTTGTACAGGGGAGTTGAGAACTGTGGATTCACACCACTCGACAGTACCGGAGTCATTGGAGATAAACTCTGGCCAATATTAAAAGGGATTATTATGACAAGTATCGAGAACGAACAGCAAATCATTATTGAAGGATCCTATATATTGCCTCACTATTTAAAGGATCTTGATACCAATTATTCAAATAAAATCATTCCAGTATTCTTAGGTTTTTCAACGAATTATATTCAGGAAAATTTCGAAACAAAAATAGTGAAACATAGAAATGCTATTGAAAGCCGAAATTGGCCGGAAGATAGAACAACAAAAGAACTGATCAAGGAACATAATGAATTTAAAGCACAGTGTTTACAAGCAGGTGTTAGGTATTTTGAAATAGAAAACGACTATGATAAAGAAATATTGAATGTGTATGACTACATAGAGGCTAAAAAACGGAGAATCGATCCTATATAAATATTGGGAATCTCAAAGATAGTTATTGAAATAACTGTCGCAGATTAGCAGTTAGGGGCTACGGAGGCTCTTTTTCTTTTTCCGCTAACTGGAAGTTTAACTCAACTTGGATTGCAGGAAATAATATACAACAAATAGAAATGCTTAAAATGACAAACTAATTGAGGAGATCATACCTAATTTGAACATTCTAACTCTGATTTTAAGTTACTTAATAGGCTCAATATCATTTGCTTTAATAATCGGTAAAGTGTTTTATAAGAAAGAAATTCGTGATTATGGTAGTGGAAATCTTGGTGCAACTAATGCTTATAGAGTTTTAGGCATAAAAGCAGGAGTAATTGTTGCAATTGCTGATATATTAAAAGGTACACTTGCTTGTTTACTTCCACTAATACTTAGTTCTACTGTTAACCCTATTGTATGTGGTTTTTTAGCAATATTAGGGCACATATTTTCTGTATTTGCTAGTTTTAAAGGTGGAAAAACTGTTGCAACAGCAACTGGAGTTTTCTTGTTTTTGACGCCTTTAGGTGTTCTTGTTGGTTTTGTTGTGTTTGTGTTAACTTTGTTAATTACTAAGTATGTATCACTGAGTTCGATGTTGGCCAGTATATCATTATTCATATATAGTCTAATATTTGAAGGTGAAATTATCATAGCACTATCACTATTAATATGCGTATCAATAATCGTTCTTCATCGACAAAACATAAATAGAATTCTAAATGGAACAGAGAACAAAGTAGTCGAAAGATATTGAGTGTTAAGGTAAAAGGTATCTTGGGAACTGCTTATCTACACCTTTTTCTTTATTCCGTTAAAGAGGGCTTATCCGGAACAGGATAAGCTTCTTTTTATTCAAAGTTTTTCTTGAGTAAGATGCCAGGTTTTGAAATAATTGGTATTAAGTTAAAGGGCAGTATAGTTGAAAACCTTGAGTAGGATTCGATGGGGAAAGAAAATAGGAATACACCTGCTAAATTGATTCTATTCTGTGTTCTTTTAACCGTTAATGTGATAATTGAGAGCTTATTAGTTATTAACTCACCTTTTTTATTTGTTAGAGTGTTAAACCTTATAGGAGTAATCGTTGTATCACTAATTATAAGTGCATTTATTAAAGAAATATTTATTTTAAGGAATAGAGAGAATTCAGAATTAAAGTAAATTGTTCTTCAACTATCAGATTGTTGAAGACTTGAATTCGAGATAATTTAAAAGTAAACATAAAATACTATCAAATAAACAATTCTTGTGTTGTTCTATGAAGAATCTACTGTTTTATACGCTATTCTGTAATGTTTGAATGACAAATTATCCGAAAAATAAGATTTTTGTAGGATAGCTTCGTTTTTTTGTTGATGTTTTAATTAATATAGGAATTTCAATGTTTTTATTAATGATAGTTTATATTCACTAACGTTAAAGAAAAAGAAAATCTTGTTTAAGAAATAGGAAGCTACCTACTATGGCGCTTAGAGGTAGGAAATTTTTTCAACAATGACTAAAATTTAATTTATAGGAGGAAATCCGAATGTTTAAAAAAATCACAATATTTAGTTATTTATTTGGCTTAATGTTCTCTTTTGTAGGCATTGATTCTGCTTATGCTGCTGAAGAAGATCAGTATTTGAGAATTAAAGATTCATGGGTTAGAGATGGAGATTTAGACTCAGCAAAGGCCTATGTACACGTACTAGAATATGGAGATTATATTGGTTTGAATTATCGATTTTTTTATCCGTATAACGGGAATATAGGCGGAGGTGGGATTCTTACTAAAAGTGGTGCACATGAAGGAGACTGGGAAGGGGTAAAATTCCTTATTGATAAAAATACAGGAAAAATAGAAGAATTCCTACCATCTGCCCATGATAACGAACATGATTGGACTGACGCTACTAAACTTGAATTTGAAGATGGTCATCCAGTAATCTACTCTGCAGAACAAAGTCATGCAAACTATTGGACAGAAGGTCGACATAATAGGTTAAGTGGCTTTGGCAATGATTACACGAATAAAGGTTACCTTTGGGATATTGCTGACAATAACTTTATCATTTTTAATGATCAAACCACACCGTGGAAGAGTTTTTCAGGTAGATGGGGTGCTAGTGGAACGGGGGATAGAAATGATAATTGTGGTTTAACATGTCCGGACAGTCCTAAAGGACCGGGAGCTAAAAAAGGTTGGTTTAGGGACATAGTAGGTGCAAATGCAAATTCTGACGTTACAGATCTAGGAGAAGAGAAATTGGAAAGAGCAATATCTTATGCCGAAGAATATGCTCCAAGAGTTTATTTGCAGAACAACGAAATATACTTTCCATCAACAGTAGAGTGGCTTCTTCCTCAAGTCCAATTAAAGGAAGATGGTAATATTCTTCTAGATAAAGGACAAGTGAGTCCATCGAACCTCGTGGGAAAAACTCCTGACCCTGCTGTAATAACACATGTATCGATTGAGAATGACAAAAATGTGAAAGTAAAATTTATTAGCGCAATTAGTGGTGGCGATTCGGTAGCTCTTAGACGTGAACAGTTATATGATGATGGTATATGGCGTTATACGGACTACGACGTAACAGGAACTTCAACATGGGAAAGAAAATCTGATTGGGATACTCAATATCGATTGTCACTTAGGATTAAAGATAGTGGAGGGAATGTTAAATATACCTCAGCATTTCAATATTATGAAATGCCAAAACCAGTAGAAATTGGTTTGATCACAAGTTTTGAAAACTTAATGGTTGTTGACTTAGAACCAAATATAGATAGACTCAGAAGTGGTGAATATCTCTTTATTCGCAGAGAAAAAAAATATCCAGATGGAACATGGGGATATACTGATTACAAAGTAGAAGATCCTTCAATGCAAGTTTGGGAGCGAGAGGCAGAATATGGTACAGAATATCGTGTGAAAGTACTTGTAAAGAAGATACAAATCGGTGACGTATATGAGACTATTCATGAAACTGATTATGTATATTATACGATGCCATCTGAATAAATCTATTGAGATACAAAATAAGCTAATATGGCCCACTCAATGAGTGGGCTTTGGTAATTGTAAATTCAGAATCATAATAATATAACAAAAAATTCGGACTATTAAATTGATTAATGTGGCATTGAAATAAAGTTGCACCGTTTTTCTCCTTTGGACATGTTATTTAAAGATGGTTTTTTTCTCTAAAAGGGAAATGAATTTAGAACTAAAAGGTAGATAAAAGAACTGTTAATTGACAATAGGGTTATTCCAGAAAAGGGCGCTTTTCTTCAATAAGGAAAGCGTCTTTCTTCATGAAAAGATCCATTTAATGGAATGAAGGCCTCGAATAAGTAAAGGGAAAAACATAAGAGAAATGTACAATAATAATAAGCGTCTGTTACAGCAAAAACTGTGTGGATCAGACGCTTTTCGTTAACTAGTATTTTGTTTTTCTTGAGTAAATAAACGAGAATCCGGTCGAAGAAAAGAAGTAACGAAATAATACAATCCCGGCAATACTATAGCCAAACCAACAATTAAATATGTTTGACGTGTACTGAGGTCAAAGATCGATGAAGAGGCAAATAAGATTCCTAAAGGCATAGTAACCCTAATTAAAAATAATCTTACTGCACTTAGCTGTGTTAAACGCTCTCTTGGAGCTTCTCTCTGAAAAGTAGCAGCATTCTGAGCATTGAATAGAGGAAATAATAGACCACCAAATAATTCACATATCCATGCAAGTGGGATCGATTGTACAAAATATAAGAAGACGAATGAAAGGCCACCTCCAATTAAGCCAAAATACATCGTTTGAGCACTTTTTGGTAGTCTGGTTAATAAAATCATTCCAAGAGCATATCCAACAGGAAAAGCACCAGAAAATATACCATACTGCCAAGACTCACCATTAAGATTGCCACGTATAAAAGGGACACTTAACACCAATGTTGCTCCTACTCCAAACTGTACAGTAGATGAGAGAATGGTAAGATGAAGAAGGTAAGGGTATTTAAAGAATGCTTTGTATCCTTCCTTCATCTCTGTCCACCAAATTTTCTTTGTCCATGCTGCCACCTTTTTTGTGCTCGTTTTAGGCATTTGTGAGAGTGCAAAGTAGCTGGCAAGGAACATGACGGAGGATAAGCCGTAAATGAAATGCATAGGACTAACTACAAGTACTAATGAAGTTGCTCCCGGAGCAAGAAAACTCATTAGCCTTATGGTCCCATCCAGTAACCCATTTGCATCTGCTAGCTCTTCTTCATCACATATATCAGGTATTAAAGAAAATGATAGACTAGCGTAAATGGGTTGCATTAATCCCAAGAGACATTGCAGTAGGATTAACCCGGATATAGTTGCAAAAGTGGAGCCAATCAAATAACCAACCAAAGGAAGCAGATAAGCAAATGCACGGATTAATTGTATGTTTTTCAGCATCTTTTCTTTAACAACATGGTTAAGAAATGGAGCGCTAATTCCTTGTAAGACCAAAGAAGGAATGAAGTAGATAAGCCAGAGAATTCCCATCCATTCCTTTGAACCCGTTAATTCAAATAACAACAATCCGTTAATTATCCCCCCGGCTGCGCCGCCAAATTCCGAAATGACTTCTCCTGCCCAAAGGGCTTTGAATGATTTGGAGAACTTATTCATAACTTCACACCCAAAAATTGATTAAGCTTTTCTGAAAAAGAACTAATTTGCTGTGGGTTCACTGAATAAATTCCTTTTTCAACGACAACAAATTTTGCAGCTTTTAACAAAGAGAGCTGATGATGAAGCGAAGTCTTTGATGTATTAAACTGAACACTTAATTCTTGTAGTGATAGTGGTCCTTTCATAAGATGATATAGCAATTTCAATCGAATTTCGTCACCTAATGCTTTGTGTCCTCGAATTAGTTCGGTAGAAGGTGAACCAGGTGATACAAGGTACTCATCTCCCAAAGGATAGAAAAATATTTTAGTATCCGGAGTGCGTTTTTCTAATATCCATGGTCGGTAGGCAACATGAGGAATTAGTTTGACGTTCCAAACAGTAGGTTCTGGGAGGTATTTCACTCCGTCTGTAACTCTTTCAATTTCTTCTACCGGTTTTTTTACATCAAGTGAGCTATTATGTTTTTTTTCGTACTCTAGAGCTTGGTTCCACTTTTTCCAATTTTCGTTTTGACTTATCCAGCTGTACCATTCACCAATGATATTTATCAGCAAATCCCTTATTTGTTGATAAGAGTATCGCCCAAGATTTTGTATATAACCATCTAAGAAATCATGGTCTTTAAAATATGTAGAGTAATGCTCGAAATATTCAGATTGCATATACTCACCAGCTAATTGTACCCTAATTGGCTCAAGATCTCTGCTCTTATACGGCAACACTGTTTCATAAAAAGTAGAAATAGGAAGCTCTGTTAGTTTGTTCGAAAATTCTTGAACGGTCTTGGCGGAAAACTGATTTTGAAGCATAATAAGACCGTACCAAAAGTTCGTTTTTTCGACTTCTTTCAAGTCCTTAACCAATGATTTTGGCATAGAGTCAGAAGTTAAAGACCATTTTTTATCCAGATCGAAAGTGTGCCTAAGTTCCCTGTGGGTATAACCTGAAATCCCAAGGATGACTTCCCAGATAGGAGTCCACTCCAATTCCAAGGATATAGATTCAACTTCATCTGACTGCAATAAATGTTTCAAAATATTGTCCCCCTTTTTACTTGTTAATTATATTCTAAAATATTCGAATTTTAAATTCAATATAATTTTAATTTAAATCCCCGAAGATAGTACCTCAAATACAAATAAAAATATGGTTAAGTTTTTGTATGGTAAAATTCAAATAAATTTCATTATTCAACTAAAGGGCAGTAGAGTTGAACAAGGATATACACAAAATATATAAATGGAGGAAACTTTAATGGAATATATTAAGATTTCTCTTTCAAACGAAAGGTTATCATTAAGGGAATTTACTAAAGATGACTGGATAGATGTCCATAGATACGCATCCCAAGATATTATTTGTCAATATCAATCTTGGGGACCTAATACAGTAAAGGATACAAAAGGTTTTGTGAATCAGGTAATTAAAGATGAGACCCAACAACCCAGAACAAGATTTGTTTTTGCAATTATTTATAAAGAGAATATAATTGGAGCTGGGGAATTTAACATTAGAAATTTTACTAATAGAGTTGGAGAAGTTGCTTATATCGTTAACCCTGATTATTGGAGAAAAGGAAATGCAACTGATGTAGCTAAACTGTTGATTGATTTTGGATTTAAAGTACTTAAACTTCATCGTATATACGCAACTTGTGACCCCAGAAACATTGGTTCATCAAAAGTATTAGAAAAAGTCGGAATGATTAAGGAAGTTAGAATTCGTGAAGGTTTGTTAGTAAAAGATGGTTGGCGAGATTCTTTACTATAAAGTGTTTTAGAACACGAATGGAAAAAAGTAATATAACAAGCGTTATTACGCTAAACGGTGGTTTATCTAGAACAGGATGAGCTTCTTTATTGTTAAAGTTTTCTTGAGTAAGTTGCTGGGATTTGAAATAATTGGTATTAAGCAATCGTGCAGTATTGTTTAACAAGATAATGGACTATTAAGAAACTTCATAAATCAATATCCGTCTTTGAAAGGTTGTTATACTTTGTTGAAACCTAAATCATTAAAAAGAGGAGATACTGTTGGCGTTATTACTCCATCATCTCCAGCCCCAGTTCTATTTAAGGAAAGATACCAAAGAGGATTAACACAGTTAGAAAAAATGGGCTTTAATATTATTGAGGGTACATGTGCAAGAAAAATACAATCTTATCGTTCAAGTTCAATAGAAGCAAGAGCTGAAGAAATAAATGAGTTAATTTATAATGACGATGTGAAAGCAATTATAAGTACAATTGGTGGGCTGAATTCCAATTCCTTACTACCTTATATTGACTACGAAAATCTAAAAAACAAGCCGAAAATTGTAATGGGGTACAGTGATGTTACTGCTCTTTTATTAGGAATATATGCTAAAACAGGACTAACCACTTTTTATGGTCCTGGTATTATCCCTTCTTTCGGTGAATTTCCTGAAATGTTACCAAAGGGAAAAGAGTATTTTGAAGACATAGTGAAATTAAAGAAAAGAGCTCCGTTTTCACTAGAAGTACCATCGGAATGGACAGAGGAAAGGTTAGATTGGAACTCACAAGATAGAGAAAAAGAAATGTTGAACAATAATGGATGGGTACCTCTGCGTGAAGGGATCGCCACAGGGAAATTGATTGGTGGAAATTTAAATACAATGTCTGGATTCATTGGCTCAGAATACTTTCCAAAATTAAAAGGAGCAATACTCTTTATAGAAGACTCCTTTAAAGATATGGCTATTCAAGAAAGGTCGCTAAGTATGTTAAAGGTTGCTGGAGTTTTTGATGAAATTGCAGGATTGGTAATTGGAAAACATGAACATTTCAATGATTTAGCTTCGCCATTTTCACACGATGAATTACTTATTGAAATAATTGGAGATACGAATATACCTATACTTTCAAATGTTGACATTGGACACACCTTCCCATCGCATGTATTTCCAATTGGGATTGAAGTAATTCTAGATACTACTCAAGGAACAATTACATTCCTTGAAGATGGTGTATTCGAATAATACAGCTTATTCAAGTAAATAGGGGCTATTCTTCAAGAAGGAAAATACACAATTTTAAGAGAACAGAGATGAATTAAGTTATTCAACTATCTTGACAGACACCGCATGACTGATTACGATCGTAAAACGCATTTAAAGCAGGTTCATGCGGCGCGAAAAGCGAACTACATAAGTTGGATAAAGCTATTAATCAACTCATCAGATACAAGAAGAGCCTTGATTTCAATAGTGTAGTAAGTGAGGCTGGTGTAAGCAAAGCAACACTTTATAACAATACTGAAATACGTGAACGCATTGAATCCTTACCTTTCTATCCCAAATCAACTTAAACGGGAAACGAATGAAAAAAACAAGGACGTTATAATAGCTTTGTGAAAACGTAAAATTAAGAATTTAGATGAAGAAAATAATGAACTACGTGAGCAGTTAAAATTTGCTTATGCAGAAGTTTATAAAAAAATATGAGGGAACACCATTTCCTCCCTTGTTCAATTAAAGGCCATTTAGTTGAAGAAGAGTTTGAATATTTTTGAAATTTTTATGATAAAATTAAGTTGGAAGTAGATACAAGAAGGGAAGTTAATATGGACAAATACAAGATAATTTTATTTGATTTAGATGGAACACTTTCAGACCCAAAAGAAGGGATAACTAAATCGGTCCAATATGCATTACAGAAAATGGACATTGTTGAGCCTGATATTGATAAACTTGAATGTTTCATTGGTCCACCGCTACAAGTTTCATTTGCTGAATATTACGATTTTGATGAGGTAAATACGCAAAAAGCTATTGATTTTTATAGAGATAGGTTTAAGGAAAAGGGAATGTTTGAAAATGAGTTATATTCAAATATTCCATTACTATTAAAATCGTTAAAAGAACTACATTTTACTTTAGTTGTTGCATCATCAAAGCCTACTGTATTTTGTGAACAAATACTAAAGTATTTTAATATTGACCAATATTTTGAATTTGTTGTCGGAAGTAATCTTGATGGAACAAGAACATCAAAAACTGAGATTATACAATACATACTAGAAAAGTACAATGCGCATAAGCTAGATGACTTTATTATGATTGGTGATAGGGAACACGATATTATTGGAGCAAATAATGCTAGTATTGACTCTATTGGAGTAACTTATGGATATGGCTCATTCGAAGAAATAAGTCATTCAAACCCTACTTATATTGTTAAAAGTGTTGAACAGTTAAAAGATATTTTGATAGGAAGTCGAGTAAAATAAAACACATTTTGTTTTTCAACTAAAGGGCGCACTACTTTAATAATTGGATCGCCTTTGTTAAAAGGGGGAGTAACTTTTGAAATCATATTATAGTGAGCGAGCTAAAGAATATGCATTAGTGAATTTTAGATCAAACTTTATTTCTTTGCTACACTGAGCTCTTGGTATGGCCGCATTCGTTGCGAATGATTCCGATTCCTAGGAAGAGCCATGTTTTTTCTATTATTGAATTCTATTATGAGAACCTATAATGCTCTTAATTTCAAAAAGCATTAGGTCAATTCAACGGAATTTTCCGGTCTAATCATTCTTCCACTTCCAAAGTCTAAAACCAATCTTAAAAACCTTGATTAAGGGGTCCTACCTAAGTATTCTTCTGTTGTGATTTAACTTATGTATCTTTATTGAAATATTCTCAAAACAAAAAGACCTGTTACTATAAAGAAACAAGTCTTTTTGCGAATTAATACATAGACAATTATTATCAAATTGAGATATAACCTGGACCTCCTCCAAGATCCTTTTCTAAAGAAGAATGACCACCGCCACCTGGATCTTTCATAGAATTACCTGCTACTGAAAACATAAACAAACATAATCATTCCTGCCAGACGGTTTTCTATTTCTACGTACTCCACCTTGCCGCTTACTCTACTACGGTTTGTATAGCACTCCACAGACGTTAATACGGATGTAGCCCACCCTGCAAACGAGAAGTGATAAAGGCATATCTTGTTAATCTCAGGTGCCTGTTTTTCCAATTGGCACAAGGTCGCCGTAATCAGTTTCACATGATTCGAAAATTGCACTAGAAGAGACACCCACCAATTCTGGAGCGTCAAAAGACGAACACTAACTTCTATCTTTTTTTGATAATAAATAGAATCGAATAATCCCAATAATCCCACCCAAAAATCCTATAATAGGTAATGAAATATACCAAACCTTATATGCTTCTTGATATGCAGGGTGTAATTTCGGATAATCTATATAAAACTTAACAGAGAGATAAGCAGAATGTAGAACTAATAAAGATAATACGGAGATAACAAATACATATTTAAGCTTCACAATTATCATTCCGTAACTAAATATTTAATTTGATAGTATCATATATTTATTATCGTTTTAAGCGTTTTTGGGAAACTATTTACATTATTAAGAGAATGCTACACTAGCGTTGCATAAATAATGTTTAAAAATTCAATCTACTTATTCTTGTCGATTAAAGCAAAAAAAGGAAACACTCCAACAGAGGTGATTCCATCCATTTGGATTTTATTTACAAGTAGACTTTAGCGACAACGACAGTTCTTATATTAAGGGACCGCTTTACCTTCTATTTTCCGAGTCCAGATGCGTGACGGCTTCCAAAGGGCTGCTTTTAATAGCCGGCTAATTTGGAGGGTTTTACGCTTACTTTTCATTTCAAGTTGTGCGAGTACATGCAAACAATACAACATAAGTGCAATGAATACTTGATAATGAATCGCCCATTCACTTTGGCCGTATAATTTTTTGATGTTCAAATGTTGTTTGATCCACTTGAAGAATAGCTCTATAGCCCACCGTGATTTGTACGTATCAGAGTTTTCTGGGCACTTAAGTCGAAACGGTTGGTGATAAGGTGCAGCTCATTCTCTTTTGAGTCGATCCCATTTAGTCGGCGAAAAATATTTTCAGCCCGATTTTGTGTCGTTCCAATGAAAACCATTTGATCGGAATGCACATCGGAATGGTCTGGAAGTCTGAAATCTTCAAGTACACGAGTGACCGCGTTTTTACGTAATCGTGTGAGGAAGAAGTAACCCTCATCTGTCATGCGATCAAAACGTTCGTAATCCAAGTAGCCAATGTCAAAGACGTACATGCATTCTTTATCATCTACCATGACTTCGAGCTGATTTCGATTATGTTCTTTCGCATTGGTGATAACCGCTTTTTCAGGGTAGGATACTCCTTTTTTCCATGAACGCAAGACGTAAATGTAGCTTAACACCCGCTTTGGTTTTTCGGAATTCAGCCCATTAGTGATTCGTTAAATTGAGTGGTAATCTACTTGAATCAATGATTTTTAAAGGCATGACATGGTTGGAATGGCTTGTTTTCATCTGGATTTGAACGACTAGATCTAGAAATAGCTGTTGAAAAATATCTGGATTGATCGTGCCTGAGTCGTTGTGACAACTGTGGAATGCTGATTGAATCTAGGTTTGTGCCCATTTGAAGATCTTCATCAAAAAGGCACTCGCACAGCGCATGTAGACTTTCTGTTTCGTGCAACTGCGACAAAAAGCAGCAATTTCAAAAATGAGTCCGTCGTAAGTTTCTTCGTATAATGATCTAATTTCATCGTTTTCACGTTTTCTTCAAATAATGGAAGGTTTATGGGTGAAAACCATTGCCGAAATGATGTTTTTCGTGTAATTTTGTCCATGCGATTTGTCCTTTTTAGTGGATTTGGACGGGTTACCACCTGACTAATCCAATATAAAGGACTTTTTCTTTGCCTGAAATAATAAAATTTAACATTTTGAGTATTCTTAATAGTTAGATTAAATTAGTGCAACACTAGTGACTCTTAATAACAATAAAAATAGTTAATGATTTTGTAAAAGGGTCTTTAAGTACGTGAATGAAGTCACTTAAACTATAGGTTCGGTTGACTTTATAATACGATTGGGCGCTTTTGTAAAAAGGGGGGAGAAAATGTGAAACGCTATTTCAAGTGGCATGACGATGATTTTAGAGGGTCAGTTTATATAGAAACTGATGAAAGAGTAGCTTTAAAACAAATTACAGTAACACCAGATAAATACATAGTATCTAATCGAGAAGATAAAGAACATCATTTCTTTTTAGGTGGGGGATTGATAGATCCGAATGAAGTATTTGATTACGGTGGTTCTGAGATATGTGAAAGTCAATTTTAAAATATATGGAACAAATATAGAGATGGACAAAGTGATAACTGGCAACAAACAAAAGAAAATTTTCCTATTGGTTCCGAGGTAGAAGGAATAATTGAAGTCTTCTATCCTCAGGGTGTAATTATCAGCATCTCTCAAAATATAATTGGTTTAGGCGACTATAAAGAATTATGTCAAAGTACCAAGGCAGAGAATTTATATCTAAAACGAAAAACTACAGGTATAGTTACTGGATATGATGAATTAAATATGTGGATAGTCATTGGTAATAATAAAGTTCTTGAATCATCTTAATATTGTTTTACTCCAGTAGAATTTAAATTTGCAATAATATTCAAAAATCGGGCGCAATAATCTATTACTGCTTCCCTTTTGCTGAAAAAATGATTGTAAGACCTGAGTATGTTTGAAATAATTGGTATTAAGTTACAGAGCAGTAATATTTTAGAAGAATTAAAGGACAAGGTGTGATTTGGTAATGGATAGAATTACATTTGGAAAAAAGGAAGCTTCTGCTCCATGTTTTCGTTTCTGTTCTGTGCTAAATTTGATTGCTTTCAATCAACACGATAAGATATCCCAAACCGATTTACTTAATTGGATATAAGTTGCTCCCAAAGGAAATATTCTTTGTGGAATCACCCAATCAAGAAAAATCAGAATCTTTCACAACAGGCCATTTCTCTTTGCGGAGAGAATCTATAAATGGAGTCTCAACATTTAAATTGCTTTGAACTATCTCTTTTGGGGTGAGTGCCAACCACTGATTCAGTGATACGTCTTCATAGATGTTGCTTTTGAACATTTCCAAAAACCATAATGATTCGGTACCGGTGTTCTGAATATAATGTCCAGTTGCAAAGGGTACATAGCCAACATCACCCGCTCGATAATCAAAGGTACGGGCTTCACCATTTCCAATAAATACGGTCATTCGTCCTTGTCCAGTAAGGTAATACTGCCACTCGTCGGTATTAGGATGCCAATGAAGTTCTCTCATTCCACCGGGCTCAATTTCAACGAGTGCTG
Organism: Bacillus sp. 2205SS5-2; assembly: GCF_037024155.1. Classification (NCBI taxonomy): domain Bacteria; kingdom Bacillati; phylum Bacillota; class Bacilli; order Caryophanales; family Bacillaceae; genus Bacillus; species Bacillus spongicola. The sequence goes on along the minus strand of NZ_JAYKTS010000021.1, from coordinate 63,184 downwards.
CTGCAATGGTTTTTGAAATAGGGAAATTGGTAGAGTCCACAATTCGTACACTTCCACCAGGCGTTTTGATCGGCGTTTGTTGTAATAGATTATGCTTGAATGTTAAAGGAACTTCACCATAAGGAGACTTGATTTCCTGGCTTTCCAATGAACCGGGTACTATTCCCTGGTACATATAAATTTGATTAGTAGGAATGGAATCAAAGGCACTCGCGGGTACATTGAAATTTGTTGACAGGACCTCAGTTGGAGTATGAGCAAACCAATCGGAGGCGGATAAAGTAGATTGCTCAGAAAAGTGACCGTCATCGAAAACGAGTAGAAATTCGCAATGTTCCAGTCCTTGAATGGAGTGAGGAATTCCAGGCGGGAAGTACCAAATATCCCCTGGTCCAATGTCAGCGATGAAATTTCGTCCTTCTTGGTCAACAGAGGTGATCCGCGCCCTTCCTAATAACATATAAGACCACTCCGATTGTTTATGCCAATGGAGTTCGCGTACTCCCCCAGCAGTTAAGCTCATATTTACTCCAGCTAATGTTGTTGCAACGGGGAGTTCCCTAACTGTGATTTCACGAGACCATCCACCAGGATTTAAGTTCATCGAAGTGTCTGAAAATGAAAATTTTAGGTTAGCTACTAATCCTGCATCTGTAATAGGAGGGACAAGCATATTTGGATTTTGAAGGTCGCGCGAAACATTTCGAGGGCCTGAGTCGATCGCCCCAGCACCATCACTTCTAATTGGCTGTGGAACAGTACTTCTCGATTGTTTATTTGTTCTGTTTTCCATTAAAAAGCACCTCTTATATAGGATTGAACAGGTAATTTTATTTATATTAGTGTATGTATTGAGAAGGGTTCCTGTGCTTTTACTGGACCTTTGAGACGGTGGAAGCTTATCGTGAAAAAGGCAGAACAAGCTGAGAAATGCTTGTTCTGCCTTTGGGCATTCATCTGGAATTCAACGGGACGACCTCTTTGGTTTTTTGTTGATTTTGACTTTTTTCAGTACGTTTTCTGGTACTCTTATCATGATTTTCATTTTCTGGTTATGGTCAAAATACATTTTAAGTACCGCTTATTTTGAGAGCAATTTTGAATGATTAATAACACGAAAAAGCATTGGGGAAAGGGTAGTTGATCATGAGAAATACGCTTTGCTATGATACTATTTTCTATCACTTTGTATCAACAAAAAAACGATTCCTAGAGAAACAAAAGCTAAAATTAATTTACCTTGACCAGTCCAACTAAGAACTTGTTGGATCGAATAAGCTTCAATTAGGAGAGAGGGAATTTTCCCAAGTGTACTTGCTAGCGAAAAAAGGAGTATACCCATTGAACTAGCTGCACCGGCCAATGTAACGGCACCAGATGGAATCATTGGTAAAACTCTAAGGGCAACGATTAGAAAAAATGTGTCCATACCACTTGATTGCCGCAACCGAATAAGATAAGGGTGCTGAAGTGGGAACTTTTGAAAAAAACGGTTTACTCCCAGTCGATACAAATAAAAACTAATGATTGCCCCGCATGCTTCACCGGCAATCGAAAGTAGTAAGCCCTGTTCAAAGCCAAAAAAATGTAGATTTGCGGCAGTGACAAAAACACTAGGTACAACGCCAATGACACTAATGACTATATTAATCAAAAGGCTGAACCAAACAGCAAACGCACCACTAGATTCAAACCAATTAATGATATGTGTTTCCATGAAAAATTCCACCGATCATTTTCTAGATTGAAAAGAATTCTTTAGAGACATTTTACAGTATAAACTGAACGGAAATATAAGGCTAATCCAATAAATTCTACTTTTATCGGCAGGATCTTGCCGTAAGGGGTATTTTTTCGAAGCTGGTGTAAGGCCACGACAGGGAAACGTTTTCTCTGAAGCAGACTTGGTCCTCATTCATGCATGATTTTTATTATTGATACTACGGTTTGCCCATTATCGGTGATCGAGTATTCTACTAAATAATATAAAAATCGTCGCAATGTTCCATAGTAGGGAGTTTACCCTTAAAAAAATGAGCTTTTTTTAGGATAAACCTTGAGTTAAATCAAGTGATTTGAAATAATTGGTAAGAAGGAGTAGACTAGCATTTTTACTAAGGAGGGCTATCATGTCTGAAAGGAAACCTATGAATGATGCAATTGAATATTTGCGTAATATCGAAGGGTATCCGACTGATGCAAATATAAAAAAGTTGCCGAAGCCGCTTAGATATTTTGGTTATTTCTTTATTTCATTCTTTACTTTAGCTGTACTTTTCATAATAATTGCCAATCTACTTACATATTTTAAAGGTTTCATCCAATCGTAAAAAAATCTGCCATTGGTTACCCAATAAAGTCAAAACTAAGGAGGAATGATTTATGTCACATATAGAACAAATAGTATTCGAGAGAAACTTGAAGCTCCTAAATAGAGAGGTTATTAATGGTGCTCACGCAGGAAGAATAGAAAGAATTAAGGTCCTTGATGAAGAGAACCAAACATCTAGCTATATATATAAAGAATTTGCAACTGATCGAAATAATGAAATAGATATTTATTCGATTTTATCGGACTATATTAAACCGTTCAGCAAATTGGTGAAAGTGTGGGATTCTTCACCTGAAGCTATACTTATGAGTGATTTAAGATCACCTATCAAAAAGGATTTTGAGCTCCTATCTAAGAAGAATAAGCGAAAACTAATGGATTGTATTTTACATAGATTAGCAGAACTACATAGTGTTAATTATAGTCAAATGACAAACGAATTACCAAGCCATCAAATTACCTCTGAATGGTACGAATGGTGTTTGGAACAAATAAATAGGTTATTTTCTCAGAACCATTGGACAAATTTGGATTGGATTAAAACAATAGAAGATTCTTATGTGCAATTAGATATAACTAATTATCAGCAAAGAAGCCCTTCAGTCATCACTCATGGAGATCCCCATTTTGAAAACATATTTTTACATGATGAAGAAATTTGGTTTATTGATTGGGAGTGGGCAGCTACCGGATCCCCGCTTAGAGACATAACGATACTGTTGCAAGATCTATATGATTCAGAATTGGTTCAATACGTAAGTGAGTCATATAGAAAAATTCTAAAAAACTATAACCTCCATATTAACAGTGTTGACTACAGACGAGATTTACATTATATGTACATAGACCATTCTACAATGATGTTAGCTTGGGAAATAGAGAAATTTTTTCAAGGCTATACATCAGAAGAGAAGATTAAAAACATCATTAATTTTAAAATTAGAGAAATTAGAAGGATTACTTGTGAAGAATTGAGTTGATCTCGATTCCATAAACGTAATAAAGAATGAAAAAAGATTAGGGAAGGAAAATCTGTTCATGTAGATTTTCCTTCCTTGTTTTGAATTCATCATCCCTCAATCACATACAATTCATTTGAAAAATTCTAAAAAACATCATCTATATAGATGTAGACAACAACAAAAAAATGATAAACTGGTAAATAGATACAACTTATCCATACATAAGAATAGTTCATACTACTAGAGCGATTATAGAAAGTGAATGTATATAGAGGAATGGAGAAAACTAGGACTATATTGAAATGATGAGGGACTAGAGGAATTAGTTAGTAGATAAATAGTCTATTCCCGTTTTTCAGATACTGAGTATTTTTAGAGGAGGAGTAGCGATGGATTATGTTATTAAAGTAAAAGAATTAACCAAAACATTTGGTAGTGTGCAAGCTGTGAAAAATCTGACATTTAATGTGGAAAAAGGAGAGGTTTTTGGCATTATTGGGCCCAATGGTGCCGGTAAAACAACCACGCTTGAAATGCTTGAAGGACTTTTGAAACCGGATCAAGGGGAAATTGAGGTACTCGGGTTGAATCCTATTAAACAATTAAGACAGTTAAACCAGAGAATAGGAGTTCAATTTCAATCGACGTCCATTCAAAAGAAAATGAAAGTAAAGGAAGCCTTAGATTTGTTTTCTTCGTTTTACCCACAATCTACGCAGACAGAGTATGTGATTGAGTTATTTAATTTAACCGAAAAGTTGTCGGTGTACTTTGAGGATTTGTCTGGAGGATGGAAGCAGCGTGTGACAATCGCACTGGCAACTCTACATCAACCTGAAATATTGTTTTTGGATGAGCCAAGTATGGGGTTAGATCCCCATGCACGGAGAGAAATGTGGTCGATGATCAAATTATTGCGAGACAAGGGATGCACGATCGTTATTACGACACACTACATGGAAGAAGCCGAAAAGCTTTGTGATCGCGTGGCCATGATCTATTCTGGACAGTTGAAGGCACTTGATAGTCCACGAGAATTATTAAAGAATTTTGGAGTTCATTTTCTTTCATTTGAAAGTGCTGGTTTGGAGTCGGATTACCTACGATCTTTGCCGGGTGTCGTTAGGGTGGAAACTGAAGACGCTGTGTTTAAAGTGTATAGTGATGACCATCAAACGACAGCGTATCATATTTTTCAATACTGTCAAAATAGAGGGATTAGTCTCACGAATTTTCAGTTTGAAAAGGGCACGCTGGATGATTTATTTGTTCAATACTTGGAAAAGGAGGTAAGCGCATGAGTACGATTGTCAAACTTGCTGGGTTGGAAACGAAAATGTTTTTTCGAGACAGACTAAGTGTGTTTTGGACATTTTTATTCCCTGTTGTCATGATTTGGCTTTTCGGATCGATGTTTGTCGGAGAAGACGTGAGCAAGGTAGCGTTTGCAGAGCTTTATGTGCCATCTTGGATTGGGGTCAATATTGTGACAACTTCCTTTTTTACACTAGGAACCGTGTTAGCGGGCTACCGGGAAACCGGAGTGCTAAGGCGATACCAATCAACTCCATTGCAACCATGGAAAATACTCGCTGCTCACACATTTCAAGGAACGGTTATTTTCTTTATTTCAGCTGCGTTGTTGATGATATTCGGAATGTTAATGTATGATTTAACTTTACCCGCCTACCTAGGCAGTACCATTTTAGCGCTAATCATAAGCATTCTGGCTTTTTTTCCATTTGCCTTGTTTTTAACCTCTCTCGCCAAAAATACGCAATCTGCGGCTGCAATTAGTTCGTTATTTTTGAATTTAATGCTGTTTTTATCTGGAGCGACGTTTCCAATCGAATTTATGCCGATTGTTCTACAATATGTAGCAAAATTTCTTCCTCTCTATTATGTAATCGTATTACTTCGCGGGACTTGGACAGAGGCTCCGATTACATCATTTGGTTTAGAAGTCGGCGTATTACTAGGCATTTCAGTCGTATCTGTTTTACTAGCTTCTCGGTTTTTTCGATGGAGTGGGAAATGACAAGATTTAGACTGCTTCACATCTAATTATTCAATTTTGCAAGATTAGTAGGGAGTGAAAAATAATGATCGTCTAATCCTCTACTGACATAAAATTTTTGGCTGAAGGAGAATCAGGCGTAAAGAAAATTCTATTTGCTTTAATAAAGGCTATTTTCTCAAAGATAGTGGTTTTTCGAATTAGCCCTCAATTCGGGATGAAGATTGACTTCGGGAATCTTTTCGCATCATTTTTAACCCGAAATGAGGAAGGAAAAGAGTGTTTCCATTCTTCTTGTATGCTACAGCAACAAAGTATGCGAAAACAGCCTTTCTTAAAGAATGATTTTAGCAAGATACCATATGTGATTTAAATCACAACTTTCCTAATTGAGAAAGAGTATCATCGTTGTATAAGCTACTAAATATCAAAAAAGGAAGTGCAATTGAAGATGAAACAATCGTATTTACAAGATTATATCGAATTTAGCAAAGAGAGATTTACAAAACGTATCCTCTTTAAAGAAGGAGAAAGCACCGTATTCGTCTTGAACTTTGCGCCAACGCAAGCTTTACCAAAACATAAGCATCCAGGAACGAATGTATATTTACTAGTGTTAGACGGGGAAGGGACTTTTACGATCGACGGAAAAGATGTGAAAGCGAAAAAACATGATGTAATCGTTTGTCATGGTGATGAAGAATTAGCATTTGTGAATGATGGTGAACAACAAACGAGCCTATATGTGATGCTTAGTAAAATCCCTGATGAAAGATATGCTCAAGATATTTAATACGTGATGGAACAAATGCTACCTGATCCAACGTAACGGGTTCTCTTCAAGAGGAGTTTTAACTAAAATAACATGTAAAATCTCAGACCATTTCGCGTTAGCAGAATGGTCTGTTTTTTGATATAAAGGCTTTTTATTGAATTTATATTAAACATTACACTGATTTTATCGTAGAATTAATGGTGTAAAATAATTTGTGTAGACAATGATTTTGGTGTGATTTTGTTATTTATAATCACTAGTGATGCGTGAATACTTACGGAAAATTCAATCTTTTTATACTTGAAGATTACAGCCATAAAAGGAAACGCTCCAATAATGGTGGTTCCATCTATTTGGATTTTATTCACAATTAGGCTGTAGAGACAAAGACAGTTTTTTTGTTAAGGTACAGCTTTTCCTTCTATTTTCGAATCCAGGTGCGTGAGGGCTTCTAAATTGCTGCTTTTAATAACCGGCTAATTTACGCTTACTTTTCGTTTCAAGCTGCGCGAGCATATGCAAACAATATACAATATGTGCGATGAGTACTTGATTATGAATCGCCCAATCACTTTGACCGTAGAATTTTTTGATGGTCAAATGTTGTTTGATCCATTTGAAAAATAGCTCAAGCGCCCATAGTGATTTGTACATATCAGAGATTTCTTCGGCACTTAAGTAAAAACGACCACTAGCTCTATCCTTATTCAAGAATAGGGCAGTTTAGCAGAATAAACGAAACTTATTTACTTGAATATCCGTCTAACTAATATGAAGAATGGATTTGTATGAAAGAGGGGGAGTTGAATTGAAAAATAAGTTAAGAAAATCTCGAACTGATAAGTCTATAAGTGGTGTTTGTGGAGGTATAGCGGAATATTTCGGTATTTCTTCTTTGAGCGTTAGGCTAATATTTCTTTTTTTACCAGCTAATTTACTTATATATTTAATTCTTGTTAATACAATGCAAGATAGTCCTCCGTCATTATAATACCTTATCCCATAAATAGCCCGGTTGTGAAATGAAAAATAAGGGACGATATAGATCTTGCTAATTTCAAAAAGTTGTCCGGTTTTACCCCTGAGGATATGGTTATCTAAAGGGGTGTTTTTATAGTGAAAAGGAAAAGAACATCTGAATTGAAAGATCCATTAAGGAATTGTTGCGAGAAAATATGTTAATCCGTAAATGAGCCATATTGTTGAGGAATCTTTCAATAAAATTAGATGTTTATGTTGAGAAAAGATAAACTTTTCGTAAGGAAAATATTAATTCAAGGAGAAGTGATAGTTGTTTGAACATTTTACATAGGGAGAGGTATTTATATGAAAAAAAATGTTATTTGTGAATATGAAGAAAGATTACGGAAAGCTATGGTAAATGGAGATGTAGAAAATCTTGATAGACTTATCAGTGATGAACTTTCATTTGTCAGCCCTTTTGGACAAATAGCTACAAAGAAAGACGACATTGAGTCTCATCGGTCAGGGATAGTAAATATTACTGAAATTAAATTTTTAAATCAAAAGGTAATTCCATTAGAAGATGTCGCTGTTACAATTACACAGGCTAATGTTAAGGCGATCATTGCTGGAGAACATAGGGAAGATGAAATGTATTATACAAGGGTTTGGCAGAAAGGTAAAAATGAATTAAAGGTTATTTCAGGACATTGTAGTTTTGTTCTAAAATAAATTTTAATAAAGAATAGGGCGCATTTATAAAGGAACTAAAGCATAATTTCACGGTGGTATGTATGCGGAAAAATAGTGAGGAGAACAGATATGCTGCAATTTCATATGATCGATGAAAAGACTCAATATATGGCGAAGCAAATCATATGGCAAGGTTTGTACGAGAGGTTTGGCTGGATTGATTCCGATTGCAATCCGGACCTGGAAAGTATCTATAAAACATATATGACAAACGGAAATATCTTTTTACTGGGAACGTTTCGGAATTTACCGGTGGCTACCGGAGGCCTTTTGGCGGAGGGAATAGATATCGTAAGAATGTCTCGTATTTCTGTTTCAAAGGAATTTCGAGGCAAAGGTTTTGCAAAACAAATGATTGAAGAATTAGAGAGGCTTTCGGAACAAAGGAAATATAAAAAAATAGTGCTGGAAACAAACGTAGAATGGGAGTCTGCAATTGAACTATATAAAAAGATGGGATATGAAGAAGACCATTTTGAAGATGGACAGATTCATTTGTTTAAGGAATTGAGCATTTCTTAGTGATAATTGATGATGAGGATGCTTTAGCTTAAACCTTTACTATTGATTTTTACGTTCGTGCGAATAACTGAGAAGAGTATGCAATTTCTCAATTATTGTTAGAAGTAGGATCTTCAGCAAACGGGCGCAATTATCCAATATTGCGTCCTTTTTCTCTCAAAAAAAGATTGTAAGGTCTGAGTTTTTTTGAAATAATTGGTATTATGTTTAAGGACAATTATTGAAGGATTGTTTACAAGAGGTATCTTTACTAGGAAGTTCTACCTTTAATGTATTTAATTTCAATAGCTAACAGAGAGGGGAATAAATCATGGATAAAAAACCAATGGAATTTTTCTATCCAATTGGAGATAACTTTGAAAAATAACCATTGTTAAGTAAATTACCAAATGGTTATATATTCGCTGCAAAGATTTTCTTCCCTTTTATTAAAATGCCCTATGAGTGGGAATCAAAGAAAAGCAAAACTCCCCACCATTACTATCCCCTGAAAGAAGATATTATTAAATATGGCACCCCTTTATCTTGGGATTTCTTAAGAAAAAAATGTAATTTTGAAAGTATAAGTGAAATGTCTAAAGCGGTAATAGCGTGTGTATTTGGATTTGGTGTTAGAGAAATTTATCAACGAGGTGATTTGGCTAAACGGTTAGAAAGTGTACTGGATAAACAGATATATTACCCTATGGAGGATGAGTTTTCTGTATTTTTAATAGAAGACATCATTTCAATTCTTTCATCAAATGGCGCAAAATATCTTAACTACCTGACAATACAAGGTGAAAAAGAAACATATCTATTAACCGAAATAAACACTGACATCAAATTAAGACTTTTTTCATCCTCTGGACCAGCAACCATCACAAATGAGAATGAGAATGAGGATTTGTATTTACTTGCTACTTTGATGAAGTTTCTGCTATTTTCTTTGCAAAAGAAGATGCTACAGATCAATTAGCAAAAACTCATCTAGAAGGTATCATCTATGAAGAAAACACTCCTATTATTTGGGAGGACGATTCATATCAATTGTTTAAGTGATGGTGAGGTAGTGGGAGAAAATAGTGTGTTCGAGTCTTCGGCAAACGGGCAGGATAACGGAGGAAGACTTACAGTTTTATTGAAATTCATCGAAACTTTTCACTCAATTGTTCGTAAGTAATTTATGAGGGGCTCACAATATGAAAAAAATTTCTTTTTACTGATCGCAGCATCTTATCTACTACTAGGCTGTAGCAACAATGGTAATGGATTCAGTTTAATGACATATGACAACAACCAGCTTGAAAGTAATTTAGAAAAAGAAGGAATTGAACCAAAATTACCGACAGAGTTTCCAATAGCTATTACAGAATACGAAATATTAGAACCCCACACAAAACAACTAGATATGAGACAAACCTAACTTGTGAAAATGGCGAAATATTTATTCTGATTGTTCATTCAAGTTCAGTTGGTTATGATGGAGAACTTGAAAATCAAGAAGAAGTGAAGATAAATGGAAATAAAGGTTTCTATGCAGAAAATGATGTAATTGGTCCATCTGTACATTGTGGAGATTAGAGGTTCAGCCGGATATGGGCCTCTAACTCCATTAATAGGGGATATAACTTGAACATGATAATCTTCTTGAATGTGAAATTAATCATTAGGTTACAGGTGAAAATTTGAAATGATTGGTTTTAGGTTTAGAGGCAGTTGAAGTTGTTGGTCGGACTTTTTAGCTCCAGATGTTTCTTTCTTCTATTTACAAATAGTTATTTTATAAAGGGGGAAAAGAAGTTGAGACTAGTGATTAAATTCTTGTTGTTTTATTTATTATTAATGTTCCTTTTAAGTGGTTGTAATTCAAATTCAAATAATATTAATGTTGATTTATTTCAAAATAAAGATTCATATATAGGTAATAACAGTGCAGTAGTTAATTCTATTATTAATTTAGAGGGGGCAAAACATTTTAGTGGATTAGAACTTAAAACTAAAGAAGAACCATATGGACTAATTGTAAAATATGATTGGATAGGATCAGAATTAAATGACAATGAAACAGCTATTAACAATGCCTCCTATCTTTTTACATTGATACAAAATGTGGACTGGATAATCTTTAATTTTGAAATGGTTGATGGTATGGAAGAGTATAAAATCACGAGAGAAAATCTACAAGCATGGTATGGAATAGAATTGAGTGAAATTGACAGCGAAGATAAACTAAAAGAGCTTATACAAAAGTCTCTAGAAGATAGTAAAAAGGTAAATCAGTTTTTAAACTAATGGGGCGTGTACTGAATAACAGTCGTCCTTTGTTCAAGTAAAGGGAAGTTTAATGGAATAAGTTGATTTCTGGGAGTAGAATTATTCTTAAGAATAATGCGGGGGGATAACAATGAATATTGAAGAGAGCCTTTATCAGTCAGCGATTGAGTTAATAAATAAAAGGTATCCTTCCGGTTGGGGAGGAGCTGCAGCGATGTACACTGAAGATGACCAAATCTTAACCAGTGTATCACCAGAAATTGTCAATGCTTCAACAGAACTGTGTATTGAAACTGGTGCAATTCTAGAAGCTCATAAATTAAATACAAAGGTCACACATACTATTTGTGTTGTGAGAGAAGATGAAGGTGCCGAATTTAAGGTTTTAACTCCTTGTGGTATCTGTCAAGAAAGATTATTTTACTGGGGAGAAAATGTAAAGGCTGCTGTAACCAATCCATATGGTAAGCTGGAATATAAAATGTTGAATGAGATACAACCATACCATTGGTATAAAGCTTATGAAGATAACTAAATTGTTGAGTTTGTGAATGAATGTACTTAAGGTAAAGGGAGGTTTAACGGAATAATTCGAAACTTAAATAAGTGCAGTACCATCTAATTACAAAAGTGTAATTCAAGTAAGAAGAGCTCAACGCAAAGCAATTTAATATTTAAAAACAGTTATGAAAATAGGGGTAATTATGAAAAGGTTAGTTATTATCACAGTAGGTAAAACACATAGTGGAAAAACCACATTTGCAAAAGCCTTAGAAAGAAAGTTAACGAATTCTTTTATAATGGACCAAGATAATAATGCTGAATTTTTAAATACATATTACCAAAACATATTACCAAAACAAGGACCTAACATTCTAAAGCATTCTATATCTAAGGTGATTGTTGATTATGCTAAAGAACACACGGATTTTCATATTATTGCTAGTAGTGCTAATCGTACTAAAAAAGGGAGAAAGTATTTGCTGGAAGAAATATATGATAAAAATGCGTTTGTTAGTATCTTGGTTCACTTTGAAATACCTGATGAAATTCTTCATAAAAGAATAACTAATAGTCAAAGAAACACCCATATACTTAGGGGTCCTTATTCTAACTTTGAGGAAGTACTTAATAGTCAACAGGCTGGATCTATGAATGAGGATGTTTTGGACCCTCAAGAAGGGGAAGCAGATTATTTATTTGTAGTTAGAGATAATAAGGAAGTTGATTCTGTAATTAAAGAAATCGTTCATATTTCTAAATGTTTTTGATTCATCTCCATCCGAGTATTAAGCAAACGTCTAGATTGTGGAATAAGCGTAAGAAAATAACGAAATAAAAATGCATTGTAGAAGTCACAATAGTGAAGGGGATTTATCTTAATGATTAGCGCCTATAGTGAAAAAGAAGATAAGGAAAGGTTATTAACACTAATAGAAAAAATAGGGATTGAAGAAAATATAGGAAATTTTGATGAAATAATTACAATGTCTAATCAAGTTCTTTTGTATGAACAAAATGGTATTAGAGGGTTTTCATACGCATCTTTCTATTCAAATGGTGAGGAGTCTATAGCCCAAATTAGTCTATATGTTGAACAAAAATATCGCTTAAAAGGTATCGGTACTGCATTATATAAAGAAATGGAAAAGCTAATCTCCGGAACAAAACCTGATTTTTTGTGTACATATATGAGTGTTGAAACAGAAAATCCAGTTGGATTCGCTAAAAAAATGGGATTTAAAAAATGGTGGGGCTCTCCTGAATTGGTTTACAGAGGAGGAACTTTCCCTAAAGCAGACATAGAGTTTGTTAAATATGAAGATAAGTTTTTTGACCAGTTTGTAAAATTAGTACAAGACTCTTATTACGATTTGCACGAAAAGAATGATATTAAACCATATCTGGCTTCAGAAGACATCGTGAAAAAGTACAAATTAAATAATATTAATAATGTATATTTAATCTTAGATAATGAGCAAATTGTTGCATCAGTCACAACTGGTGAAGGGGAAGTAGATAATTTAATGGTTGCTCCAAGTCACCAAGGAAAAGGATATGGACGTAAGGCTCTGCATTTTGGTATGAACAAGATGTTAGATAGAGGCTGCGAAGAAATTCGTATTTGTTTTGTAGAGGGAAATAAAGGTGCTGAGAAATTGTACACCTCTTTAGGCTTTAAGCCACTTCATAATACACAGGTTTATCGAAAGTTCTTGTAGAATTTAATTTTCTTTATTCTACAAGCGGGACAACCCTTGAACAAGGATAAGCGCCTATTTTTCATTTTAGGACCTTATTCTGGAGTGACGATTATGTATAATATGCTAAAATAGTACAAGGTTGTAAGAAATCCACATGAAAAGATCGCCTCTGTTAGGACGAATTTTTAAAATGCGAAAGGTTGAATTTGTATGCTAAAAGCCAAAAATATAATTCCTATAATTACTGTTGTTTTGGTTTTATTTATAGTATTTGTTTCTACTATACCTACATATATAAAATTGGTACTTGCCATTTTTTCTATTTCATTTTTATTTCCAATTGCCCGAGAGATAATATTCAAAAATAAACTTAGGAAAATTAAAGTCTCTTTTTATACATCGCTAATCTTCTCTCTAGGGTTTATTGTAGTGTCAAATCTGAACGAGTTACCTCCTTTTGACATTAACTATATTGAAGGATTCCTCCTTATATTTATCTTTAGTACTATAGGGATTTTAGGTTATGGATTACCTGTTTCCATCATTGCAGAACTTGTTTCTAAGAAATTCATAAAATACCGGGCTTGTGTGTCTGGAATAATTCATATTTGCTTTGGTCTGTTTACTGCTATTTTCAGTCTGTTTGATGAGGTATACGTTGGTGTTTTCATTTTGCCAACTATATGTTCTCTAATATTTTTTCTAGTTGATGAAGTTACAAGAAGAAGGTTGAAGGAAAGTCATTCAACCTTTAATCTACCTTGAAAACTCTTCTTTTTCCTTCTGCGCAATCAGTACTCGTTTAAATTCATCCGTATAAGTGATACTTTTAGCGTTCACGGATTTCAGATAAGGATTAGCTAATTGCTGTTTCACTACTTTTTCTGTAAATGTTTTTTACTCAAAAAAATCCCCTAAAGCTAGACTTTTTTAGTGTCTACTCTATAGGACCTTTTTATTGTGGCACAATATCCTTTAGTAATCCCGATTACACTTTGATTGCCATCTATCTTGATGAGGAAAGTGGATTTTTAAGTAGGGATATTAAGAATAAAAGTAAAAGAGGAATGAATCCAATGAAAAAGGTAAGGAGCGGCTCCATAATTATACCGTTTTCACTTAGTTCAACATCGTTTTTATAAATCGTTAATGAAAGTAATAAAATCAATAAAGTATTAATAAAGATAAATGATTGCTTGCTAGTGATAAAAAAGAGTTGACACATTACTTCATTTATTATATAAATCATCATCGTAATCTTCATATAAGTTGCAATGATTAGTGCGATTCCAAATATAAATTCTATCCGCTGAATAAGTTCACCAAGTTCAACCATTCTGGCAGCTTGAAAGAGGGGGAATTTCTCGTTTGAGACAATGGGTCCCAAAATCATTATACTTGCAACAATAGTAATAGCTAGGATTATTCCATTTATGAATAATCCAAGGAACATCAAACTCTTAAATTTCTGATTTTTTTCACGACTCATATAAGGCAAAATCATCGTGAAATAAAGGATGTCCATATAAGGAAATCCAAACCCTACATAAGCTGCGTGAAAAACCGGCTTCCAACCATTAGGTATTACAGGTAATAAAAATTCCGGTTTATAATGTACATAATTTAAGGTTAAAATGACTAGCACAATTAAAAAAATTAAACTGAGGAGAGTCTGAAACATTCTAGCCATCACTTCAATACCTGCTTTTACAGTCAAGCATCCCACAAAAAGGATTGAAAATTGGAATATATATATTGGAGTTTCTCTCATCATCGAAGTAGTAAAAAAGAATCCCATTGCATTCGTAATATTAGCCGAAATCAAAAATAAGAGGAGAAGAAGAGGAATTCCAATTAACCAAGTCACCCATTTCCCTACTAGAGCTTGAGAATATTCAATAAAGGATAAGTTGGGATATTTTTCATGTAAAATCAATACAAGTGATAAAATCAAAAATCCAAAGGTATTTGCTATTAGTAAGGATACCCATGCCCCATTCCCAGCTATTCCTATAAGCAATCCTTGTATATTTATGATGGCAGAGCCAGTGATAAATGCAAGAAATAACATAAACATTTGAGGTTTACTTATGATCTCTTTTTCCTTCATTTAAATGCCTCCTTAACAGACTATGGAGATGTGAAAAATTGATAGATTTTGTTAGCCGGCTTCTCAAATGGAATTGTAAGTAAATCTTCTATGTTAAAGCCGGGTGAATCTGTAATAAATAGATAGCTTAAATAACTAGAGAAAAGAAACAAAGAAAAATATAAAATTTTTTCTTTACTTTTTTTCTCCGTTTTTTCTAGGAGTCTCGAATAACCAATTAGCAGATACACCATGGTGGTGAAAATAATTTTCTCAATCAAAAGCACATCTCCTCCTCACTCAAGAAAAAACGGTTTTCCTACATCCGAGCTTGAATTCATGGTATTTACTTTCACCTTAATGGTGTAAGAAGCACTACCAAAAATACTCGGCCACTGATCTTTTATTTCTCCCCACAAATCAGGTTGTTGTCGATAGACATCATTTCCAATACCGAGGGCATCTATTTTGTCTTCTTGCAGTCTGTTTATGGTATCTAAAAGATTCTTTTTCACTTCTTTTTCAACTATCTTATTAAATTCCGAGAGAGCCTCACTATTATCTAGAGAGGTGCATTTTAATTCTCCAATACTTGCCTCAATAGTCAATGATTCATCAAAGGACAATTTATTATTATTAAGCTTAAATTTAGATTTTGAAGTAACGCCCATCACTTCCACGGTTTCAATCAATTCTCGATCGGAAGTTTTGCAGGGAATCTCAATGATTCCTGAATTGTACCTATTAGTTAACATTAACAAGCCTTCTGACTCTATCGGGGAGAGAGTATCGACCATTTTCCCTTTTTGGAACATGGAAATGCCAGATACAACGGGATGTTGATGAGTCCCCATTGTAAAATACGGAATTGTCCCAGTCTTCAATTCACTTTTCAACTCTGTTCCGAGTGTAAGTAAAGTTGCTTCTACTGTTTTTGCACTGAACTTTTGGGCTATCCGTTCTATTTCTTTTAGTTGTTGACTAATCGTATTTTCTATAAACGGTTGGACATTGAGATAATCTTGCGACCTACCTTGTGTTACAGCTAAGTTCATAAGCAATCTTGGTTCATGGTCACGATAAAAGAATTCTAGTAATTCACCCAGCTCTCTTTTTTTTACTAACTCTTCGCTTAATAGTATGATCCGTGTATGACTCCACTGCGCTTTTCTCCCCAAATGATTAGTAATATCACGAATAGCCTCAAATGTACTATCTCCTTCTGTTTGGACATTAATATATGCTTCCCCTGAACTGTTTCCTGAACTGCTGATTTTGGGTGAAGGTTTGATAAATTGTGTCGTTAGAACAAGTTTGTTTTCATCTTCTTCGGAAAGATCTATAGAAACGGCTTGTACAAACCCATAAACAGGTAGCTCGTTTTGATCCCAGCAACCACTTAACAGGAAAATTACGCTAATTAGTAAAGATAATATTATCCGACTTGCTTTCATCGAAACATCCTTTATTCTTGTTTAGATTTTATGTGCGTGTTTTCTTGTTTTTTTATTTGAAACTTTAGAGGCGCCCTAGTAAAGAACTCATAGATTATATCTGGACGCATTGGGTCAATTGTAGCCATGTAAGGCTGACCAAGAGATCGCAGACATATGAGATGAAGGTAGATTAAAATAAACCCAATCATTAACCCAAATCCCCCTAGTATGGAAGCTATGAGCATAAGTGGTATTCTTAATAGCCGTGCTGATGTTCCCATACTATACTGTGGAATAGTAAAAGAGGCAATTCCAGTCAAAGCAATGACAACGACCATGATGGGAGAGGCAATCCCTGCATTGATGGATGCTTCACCGATGATTATCGCACCGACAATACTTACGGCTGATCCTATTGGTTTAGGCAATCTCAAACCGGCTTCCTGTAACAATTCAAAGAAGAAAATCATGATAAGTGCTTCAACTAATGATGGGAATGGAATACCTTCTCTTGTATCCAAAATGGCTAATAATAAAACGGTAGGGATCAGCTCTGTATGAAAAGTTGAGAGAGCAATATAAATGGCTGGCAGTGTCAAACTGATTAAATAACCACAAATTCTTAACATCCTTATCAACGATGAAAAAACGGTTCTTTCATAATAATCCGAAGGCGTTTGAAAGAATTCGATAAACAAACCAGGACAAATGATAATGGTGGGAGAACCTTCCATAAGAAGAATAATCTTACCTTCATAGAGATTCGCCACTGCTACATCAGGTCTCTCGGTCGAACGATATTGTGGAAAGGGAGAATATGTGGAATCCTCCATCAGCTCTGCTAAATAAGAAGTATCAAAGAGTTCTTCATTGTTTATTTGAAGAAATCTCTCTCTAAACTGCTTCAGTGTATCCCTTGGTACAGTTCCGTTCAGGTAGGCATAAACTACTTTGGATTTCGTTTCGTTTCCAATTACTTTTGCATGTATTTTTAAATTACTTGTTTTTAATCTTGAGCGGATTAAACCTAGGTTAGTGGAGAGGTTTTCATTCGTTCCTTCTCGTGGACCTAAGATAGATACTTCATATTGCGGCTCACCTACGGGTCTTTTGTCTACCTCATACGCATCTATAGTCAACGCCTTATTCCAATGATCAAATAAAATGATGACATGACCTTCAAGAACTTTTTCAGAAATATCCCCTAACGTATTTACTATATTTACAGAACGGAAAGAGACTCCATTCTTCATAAAAAATGTTTTCACGCATTCAAGATCAATTTCAGTTGCAGGACCTACTTCACTGGTTACAAGGTCTTGCAGAACTCCTTTGAGTAAGTTGGCTTTTTCCTTTTGAACAATGGTGTCACAAAATACACTCAATGCATGAATAGAGTAGTCTTTGCTAAACTGATAACTCTGGTACTTAATATCATAGCAATCAATAAATATGTTTTGAATGGCGCATTTATTTTCAGCTAGATTTAAGGAGAGTTTTGCTAATCTTATCTGCTCAGAGGATGAATTTTTCTGTTTTAAATCCTTATCCCGATGTTCGCGCATATCATTAGCCCCTTAGAGTACATAGTAATTTTTATTATGCCCTCCTTTTAAACATGCAAACAAAACTCTCTTAACTCAAGGATCTGTCGTCTAGCAGCAAGTTTTCATTCAATCCCGATTTAGAAGAAGTAATTAAAATGTTTTCTAGAAGAGTAGGAAATGAAAAAAATCTACCTGCGGGGTTCTTTTTTATAATGGCTTTTTTCATATACTTTGTTGCTATTGGAATAAAGAAAAAACAGGCAGTAAGGTTTTTTCGAGTGATTTCTTCCTTTTATCTAGAAGTGGAGTAGTTTTCGTAAGGAAAGGCTGTTTTCGAAAAGCCACAAACTTTGCAAAAACAGCCTTTATCATTTTCAGGAGAAAACCAAGAAGAAGCTGGAGGGGATCATGACGAAAAAAATGATCTTAGCGGGAATTCGGGATGAAGAGGATAAGCAAGTAAAAATCACATTGAAGATAGAAATATTGAACTGCAAAGTTGGTGATCAAGATACGGAAAATAAGACCATAGCCTTTATCAAAGAGAGTTAACCAGATGGTGTCGATTTTTCTATACGAACTTCATATGAACAATTTAAGGAATAGTTTTTCGTCAATCTCAATAGATTAATAAAATGAAACATACCATGCATTCTAGGTTAATAAGAAGTTTAGGAGGAAGCCATGAAAGTTGTTACTTTTACAAAATATGGTCCACCAGAAGTTCTTCAGTTGGAAGAGGTGGAAAAACCATCGATTAAAGACGATGAAGTGCTGATAAGAGTGTACGCGACAACCGTATCCTCAGGAGATGCAAGAATTCGAAATGGAACGAGAAAGACGTTACCGCTATGGCCCATATCAAGGGTAGCCTTAGGGGTGAGAAAGCCGAGAAAGTCTATACTAGGGATGGATTTTTCGGGGGAAATAGCAGAGGTTGGGAAAGATGTGTTGCTGTTTAAGAAAGGTGATCAAGTATATGGGTTTTGTGGAAAGGGTACCTATGCAGAATACATTTGTGTGAGGGCTGAAGGATCTGTTACATTAAAACCAGCCAACATGGACTTTGAAGAATCCGCATCGATCCCTTTTGGAGCAATATCCGCGTTATATTTTCTAAGAAAAGGAAAAATCCAGAGTGGACAAAAAGTATTAATATATGGTGCGTCTGGAAGTGTAGGTACTTATGCCGTTCAACTAGCCAGGTACTTTGGAGCAGAAGTTACGGGAGTCTGCAGCACAACAAATGTGGAATTAGTGAAAGCTCTAGGAGCAGATTTTGTAGTAGATTACAAGACAGAGGACTTTACTAAAAATGGTGAAAAATATGATATTATTTTCGACACGGTCGGGAAAACAACATTTTCTGAATGTAAAAAATCCTTAAATCAACACGGAAAATGGGTTACGGCTGTAATGAATTACCGAGAAGTGTTCCAAATACTTTGGACATCAAAATTTGGGGACAAAAAAGGAATGGGAGGAATAGCAGAGGCGAATAAAGAAGGTTTACATTTCCTAAAAGATCTTATTGAAGCTGAGGAGATAAAGGCGGTCATCGATGAACGTTATCCACTAACACAAATCGCTGAGGCTCATCGATATGTTGATACAGGAAGAAAAAAGGGAAATGTGGTTATGAATTTAGAAGATTTAACATGAAAGTAGAAAAGACTTTCATAAAGGCACTTTCTGTTAAGTGCCTTTTTTTTGTTTGGAATAATGCCTTTACTGCCGCTCAACCTGCTTGGATTATTGTCTGAAATGCTATTTGGTCAGTATGAATTTTGTAATCTAAGAGAGAGTGGGGTGAAGATGAAAAATGAGGTAAGGACTTATTTTTGATCTCCAGTTGTACTTCAATTCATCTAAAAGGGAATCTGTTTTCGTAAACTTTGTCGCTTTTTTATAGATTTTGCATTTCCGTCCTATAATTATTTGTATAGGAATTTTCTGAAACTTAATATGGGTTAAACCGTATAAAGAGTAAAGAAGAATGGAGATGGTTATGTGGCACGATGTACAAGTTGTAATTATAAGTGGAAAGCCAAAGAGGTTTGGTCACTCGGGTTTTCAAAGAAGGGAAAAGACTGTCCTATCTGTGGGGTTAAGCAATATATTTCCTCTGAAACTCAACGAACATTTACTTTAGGTTATCTAAGTCTTATATTTATTGTAATTTTCCCATTTATTATTAAGTTGAGTGATAAAGACAAACCTTTATGGTAGGTTCTCAATAACACAAAAAATAATAGTAATAGCTATCTTTTTTGTGTTATTACACAACCCCTCTAAATAAATTTACAGTTGCATAATTAGACTTTTGACACGCTGAAACAAGCATTAGCTCTACTCGTCTATCTAGTGCTAGATCCTTTCTTAATTCGAGCCAACTGAACTAGTAAAGGTATTAATGTCCACATAATGAGTTCCTTCCTACCCCTCGAAAACATTCCAACCATCCTTTAAGTGATTCTGGAAGGTATTAACGTGTTGAATAAGATAGATAACCTTCTTCTCACGTTGTTTAAAACGTTCATTCACTGTTTCGTGTAGTAGTCTTTTCAGTTTGGCGATTTTTTTTTAGTTAGTTGCTGTATCTGTGCATAACAAAGCAGACCGGTAAATATATTCGCCTATCACAGTATCAATTTCTTCGGCATTGACAGACCCTGTTCCAGCCTTGAGAGCAATCATATTACCGTCACACAACAGCGATTTTGAGGTTTGAAATACCTCTTTTCTTGTCCTTCTCACCACGCTTCTTAGCTTTTCTATAAGTGATTTCACGTCTTCCTTTAAGGCTGTTTTTGCAAAGATTGTGGCTTTTCGAATTAGTCCCTATTTCGTGATGTAGAGTGATTTCGGGCATCTTTTCGCCTTATTTTTAACTCAAAATGAGGAAAGAAAAGTGCGTTTACATCTGTTTTTATATGCCAGAGCCACAAAGTATGCGAAAGGGCCTCCTTTTAAGACTCATGAAAGAAGGTTTCGTCATTATCAACGATACCCTGTAGTTGATTAAAAACGATACTGCCGAATGCGTTCAAGATTTTATGATGACAAAAAAAGGCAGTAGAAATTTGTATGTGGAATTTTTCAGCGTATCGTGAGCCTGAAAATGATGTATTGGTCATATCGTTGAATGTTTTATTGCAAGCCTTACATAGATAGCATAGACGAGTACGATATTTCCCATTACATTTTAAAGATGTACCTCGGCAATGAAACACAAGCCATACCCGAAGAAAATTGTGCTTCACGAATGGTTTTGAATAGTTTTGTGATTTTATCTGGCTCTTCAGTAAATAAATCATATTTCATTGGGTCGAATAGTACCATTGTCTTTGTTTTAGTTAATTCGCTGAACTCCTCATATACATACTTGAATGCCTCCTTAAACCGCATTATATCAACCTTTATTAGCAAGCTACAATTTATATGAAAAGAGCTAAAAGGGAAAGGGAAAAATCACTACAAAAAAAAATGAGGGACTGGTTAAAGAAAAGATAATCATGATTTCACCTGATGATGCTGAAGTACTCAGCACTCCAGCAATTGTGGACTCTTTTGAGAAGGCTGTATTCGCATAGTTTGATACTTTTCGTATCAGTAAATCATCTGTGAATTAGCGTTGTTTCGGTCATCACTTCGTCAATTTTTGATGAAAATCAACAGAGGAATGGAGGATTTAGTCAAAAATCAGCTGAAATTACCATAATGGATACGAAATGAGCCGTTGAGAATAAAGAGGGCTTTTCATTTTCACAGAAAAAATGAAAGGAATTAGCCCAAACGGAAGCGATATATCTTTGATCAAGAACGTGGAAATCAACCCTTTGAGCAAATATCTTGTTTTTGTACAATTGTCCTAGTATTATTAAGTATGAATTTGAGATATTCAGATTCATACTAATGAATAATCTTTACTATACGGCATAAACTAAGCCGTAAAATTTTTTAATTAGAAAGGAAATGAATTATGACAAAAATTTTGTATATTACTGCACACCCACATGATCACACACAATCTTACAGCATGGCAGTAGGAAAAGCTTTTATTGATCAATACAAAGAATCAAATGCAAGTGATGAAGTTGTTCATATTGATCTATATCAAGAAGATATTCCGGATATTGATGGAGATGTATTTAGTGGTTGGGGGAAACTTCAATCGGGTAGTGGATTTGAGGAATTATCAGCTGAAGAGAAAGCGAAAATCGGTCGTTTAACAGGCCTTGTGGACCAATTCATCGCTGCAGACAAATATGTGTTTGTTTCTCCAATGTGGAATTTCTCGTTTCCTCCCGTTTTAAAAGCGTACATCGACTCTGTATCGGTTGCAGGAAAATCATTCAAGTATACTGAACAAGGTCCAGTAGGTTTACTAACCGATAAGAAAGCCCTACATATTCAATCAAGTGGCGGCGTTTACACAGAAGGACCAGCTGCAGAAATGGAAATGGGTCATCGTCACTTAAAGACTGTCATGAAATTCTTCGGTATTCCGTCCTTTGAAGGAATCTTTGTAGAAGGGCACGCGTTTATGCCTGAGAAAGCGGAAGAAATTAAAGCAAATGCGATTGCTCGTGCGAAGGATGCTGCTCAATCGTTCTAACTTGTGGTTAGTTCTAAGTGGCTGCCCTCAGTATTTAACATACGAGGGCAGCCACTTTTTCTATGTTAATCGAGCTTTTTAGCAGTTATTTGACCTTCATAGCAAATGTGGTTTTTTTGGATAGATAATCAATATTTTTAAGCTTACTCAATCACGGATTAAAATCTAGTGAAACAAGCCAGACTCCTTCGATTTTCTCATAAATTCTTTCGTTTTCTCACTAAGTGGCTCCTTTAAAAAAGCACCGAGCATCATTGCCGTCGCACCAAACAGGCCAAGAAACAGGATGTCTCGAGTCACTCTCTCCCAGACGATTCCTCCAACCGCTTCTCTCATGAGATCAATCGCATATGAAAACGGTAGGAAGGGATGTATCGCTTGAAAGAAATTAGGCAATAGTTCTACCGGATACGTTCCTCCACCTCCAGCAATTTGAAGCACAAGGAGGACGATGGCCATCGACTTCCCTATATTTCCAAACACAGAGACCAAGGTGTAAACCACAAGCATAAAAATGATGCTGATGATTAGACCAAATAAAACAAACCAGAATGGTTCAGCAATGTCTACTCCGAGGACAAAGATGTCACCCAATGTAACGATCAATGCTTGAACGCACCCAATACTAAGAAACGTTAGGAGTTTACCGAAATAAATGTGTCTTTCGCTTAATTCATGTTGACCATTCACTTCAGTTGCCAATAAAGAAATAAGTAGAAGTGCCCCGACCCATATAGCCAACACCGTGTAAAATGGTGTCATGGCAGCCCCGTAATTTTCGATTGGGTATATGCTGTTCTTATTTAAGACAACAGGTTCTTCGAAAAAGCTTTTCTCCGATTGTGGATCATTTTGCAATAGTTTAATAATTTCATTAATGTCGGTTTTCCCTTGTATGTCTCGAATGCGATTCGCCAATTCATTGATTTTATTTTCAAAATATGGAAATTCTCCTAGAACATATTGGAGAGTTTCTGTCCCTTTATTTAAGTTACCTTCTGCACTAGCAAGAATACGTTCTACTTCAGGGATCGTGGTCTGAATATCTTTGAGGATTTCTCTAGCCTCAGATAATGTTTGTTTTGCGTTAGCTACTTCTTCTAACACAGTGGGTTCGATGTTCTGTTTGTACTCTTTCAAAAATACATCGATTTCAGCTTCGATATTCTCTGACCGGTCCTTGACTCCGTTGATTACGTTGTTGAATTCCTGTTGTTTTGAAGTTAGGAAATCAATAATTTTTCCACCGTCTTGTTGTATATTTTCTAATTCCTTCTTAATTATCTCGATTTGTTGGAGCGCTTGTTGGAGCTGTTGCTGATTTTGGTTTTCTTCTTCGTTCTGTAATGTTTTTAAGGAAGATTCGATGGATTCAAGTGTTTCTATTGACGTCGCTAGCTGTTTCGTATTCTCTTGGTGAATCTCCTCAGCCACACTAAGGTCGATAGATGAAGGCTGCATTTGCTGTAGAAATCGATTGACCTTTGAAGCCAGATTCTGCACTTGTTCCAAATCTTTTTGAACTTGGGGGGCGAGACTATTAAGACGGTCCTCCGCTTTTTTTAGAAATTCAGTGGTTTGCTCAATCGTCTCTAGTCCGTTATTGGTCACTCTTTCCACATCGGGCAACCCAGTTTGCGCTTTATTAATAAACCCTTTCGCATTTTGAGCATCGGATAATGATTGCTTTAAGGTGTCACCTATATCAGGTAACTTTTCTTCGATTTCAAAAATATATTCTTCAAACCGCTTGATATCTGGAAGATCCTTCTCAATTTGAATGCCTAGATCATTAAACATCGCAAAAATCGTACCATTCACAGTTGAAATAAAGGAACCTGTGATTTCGCCTACAATACCACCTGCACCTGACTCGGTAATTTTAGGTGCAATCGCATTAATCTTTTCATTTACGTAATATTCTAAGGTCGCCTTTTCTGGCTGATTCTCGATGACAGTGGCTAATTTTTTTGAGAAGTCATTCGGAATAATGATGACGGCAAAGTAATCCCCATATTCGACCCGCTCCCTGGCTATCTTTCGGTTTGAAAACTGCCAGTTCATATCCTCATTATTCTTCAATTCCTTCACAAGATCCTCGCCAACATTAATTTGTTGATCACGAATTTCAGCTCCCATATCCTCATTTACGATCCCAACGGGGAGCTGATTGGTGTTGCTATATGGATCCCAAGAGGCTTCGATATTTAACCATGCGTATAAAGAGGGTAATATCATCAATCCTCCAATTACTATCGCTGCAACCCGATTCCTAGTTACATTTTTAATGTCTCTTGTGAAAATAATCCAGATATTTCTCACTTGGTTTCCACCTTTGTTCCCGACGTTTATTTAGAGATTAGTATGTCCATCTTCTTAGGCTTCACTATATATTTCAATTACTATTTGGGCTAAAATGAATGCACACTACGAGGCGGTACCTTCTTTAAAAGGAGCCTTTCTTATTAAACTTGGCTTCATTTTTTTGTGAATAATGGATGTGATGACCTTTCTATAAGGCTGCTTTCGCAAAGTTTGTGGCTTTTCGAATCAGTTTCTCATCTATGAAATAGCCACAATGTATACGAAAAAAGCCATCTATAAATCCATGATTGCTTCAAGGAACCGCGACACTTCTTCAGATAGTAATCTTAAGGTCAAGAAGACTACAGTTTCAATATTAGAGGAGAATGAACTTTGACAAAATTCTAGATGGAATTTTACTCCGGAGTTGAGCAAATTAATTTGCAACTGATTTTTTGCATTAGGAAGTTTTGTGCAATGAATGTTCCTCTTCCATAGAGTATATATTCCATAAAATGTATAGATTTTCGGGCTTCTATTCGCAGATTCTTATACGAAATCCATACCGAATGGATTAATTAACGAGAAATCGATTAAAATACAACGAAGCTTACCAAAGGCTGTTTTCGCACCAATCTATCTCACTTTCCGCACATCGTTATTCTATTGAAAAATAATATATACTACATAGTCATCCATTCACGAAATAAAGTGAATAGTAAAACATAATGACTTGAAATAGCCTTATGTTTTCATGAAAAAATGGATTCTTTTTGTCAATCGTGATTCAAAATTTATAAAAGAATGTTGAATAGGTGCACGTGCGGAAAGTGAGATCTATAAACGGTGATATCTCTTTGTTTCGAGCGTTTCTTATTTCGCCTGCCCCACATCTATTAATTTCATATCAAGGGACACATTAATGTCAAGAGTTGGGTAAACTTCTTCCCAATTCATCTTTTTCCATTCGTTATAGGGGAGTTTATTACGTACATAGCGACCAATACCTATCGGGTCAATGTTTATTTCCTTAGTTAACTCAATGAATTCAGTTGATTGTTCATCTAGATGAACCTTAATTTTTTCTTCAAGTTGTTTTTGGACTTTTTCATTATCTAGGTACTTCTCACCAGTATATTCAAGAACCCTTCCTTCAAGCTCTATGACTATTTCCACAGAAATGGGTTGGTTCTCATTCATTTTCACGTTTAGAGAATAGTCCTTTTTATGATAATTAAACATTAATTGTTCTGGAAACAAATTTTCATTTTTAGCATCTGATACGTCAATGCTCAACGTTCCTTTATGTATATCATCTCTTAGGTAAAATAATGTGGCGGATTGCTTCGTCGAGATATGATGAACAAATTTATCTTTATTGAAGAGGGCATACCCGTCCAGGCTAATTTTTTTATTTTTTATAATAAAATAAGGCATAATGGGGTCGATTCCATCGTCGAAATAATCTCTGATCACCTGATAAGAGTTATAATTGGCACTTTCATTTTCAATATCTAATTTTTCTGAGAAGGTTCGTAAATATCTGGCAGTGTCTGGTCCTTCTTGGTGCTTGTATTCCAATATATCTTTCGCATTTCCTTTCGTAACGACAAAGTAAACACGCGGTCCTAAGCTCGGGTCACGCATAAAGGTATCTATAATAGTCTTTAGTCCAACTTCAGCTAGCTTTTCTCCAAACAAGGCTATGTTGATTTGTCCACTAACCATTTTGAGGTTGGATTCATGGCTAAATTGTATTCTTGAGTCTTTACTGGAATTTGCATTTACAGAGAGTATCTCATTTCCAATAACGCCCTCTTGGGTAATGATTGGGTATTGGGCAGTGACGGTCAGAGGCTTTTCTTCATCCTCAGATAAGTCGTACGCAACCGCATCTAACATAGCCAAGTCATCAATGACTTGGCTACCGCAACCTGTTATTAGAAATAGAATTGAAAGAAAGTAGATTAACCTTTTCATGATTCCACCTGTCTTTTTTTAAGATTATCCACTCCTATAGCTAATAAGAGGAGGAAAGGGAGAATTATTGCAATGCCAAAGTCAATGTAGGTTAGCCATTTTAACCATTCATCAACATCACGTAAAATGGAAGGGAAAGTTGAAACGATAAAACCGAGAAGTAATAGACAGACAATAATGAAATTGGGCTTTAAGCGTGGAACGGATTGTTCAATTAATTCTTTAGCAGCCCATATATACATGACGATGGTAATCAGGACTTTTAATGCGAATAGAACAAAAATCATGTTTTCCATCCGTTCAATGAAAGGAAATTTGACATATTCTAATAAGGTAATGACCGGGTACAAATCCATTAATATATTTTTGTGACTAAAGAAGCCGAAACAAATAAAGCTTACACCTAAATAAATCATGCTTGTAATAAAATTACCGATAAAGATAGACTTTACAAATCTTTTTTTCTGGACATAAGGAAATAGAAACAGGCTAAGTTCAAAACCTAGAAAAGCAGAATATACATTCATCCCCCCGGATACTAGATCGATTTCACCTTTAAAGAGAAAAGGAGTCATCCTTACGAAGCTAAAATCAGCGAGATGAAGGGCTAATAAAAAGATTGTCCACACCGTCATGAAAAAAAGAACAACGGTTACTTTCCCAATTTGATAAATCGATGACGTTAAAAGCATATAGCTTAAAATGAAAAACATTAATATTAGCACGAATGATGGTGTTTCTTGAAAAAACATCATTTTTAGTAATAGGATGTATTTTTTCAATACAAGAGTTGCCAGTAAGGTGAAATTTACAGCGATCAGGAGGTAGAAAGGGAATAAGACCCATGAAGGCAGTACGTTCCTGAAGAGAATAAAGATCGATTTTCCTTTTCCCCATCTGTAGACAAGTCCTATTAATAAAATATTTAAGTTCACAATTAGCATAATTGGAAGGAGTCCAACCCAGCCGTTGGTTCCAAATGCTTCAGCTGTCAATCTAGGAATACTAAATAATGTAACACCAGATTGAATCATATAGATAAGAATAGCAACTTGAATGGGATGTATTTTTTCCTTCACTGATTTCACCTATTTTTTCATCTTATTAATGATTTTGTTCGTTGTTTTAACTTGAGCGGGTCGTTCTTTAATAAATTTATATGGTGCACGAATAAGTGTATCTCTCCAATCTCCAAAGTAAGTTGGAGAAATGGGGATGAGGTAAGGTGTATTTAATGATGTCATTTTTGATAAGTGGATGATCAGAACCCCTAATCCGAATATCAATCCCATATTTCCCCAAAAGCCCGCGAGTAAGATAAAAGAAAATCGAACAATTCGGATGGACGCACTCATGGTATAGCTAGGAATGACAAATGAGGATATGGCAGATGCTGCAACAACTATGATTAAGATATTACTGGTAATCCCAGCTTCAACAACTGCTTGACCAATTACAATCCCACCCACTATCCCAATGGTTTGCCCAATTTTTGTTGGTAAACGGGCCCCGGCTTCACGAAGCAATTCGATAACCAACTCTAAAAAAATAGCTTCAATTAAGGGAGGGAACGGTACTTTACTTCTTGACTCGATTAAGCTTGGCAATAATTGTTCTGGAATCATTTCATAATGAAACGTAGTGACAGATACGTAAATCGCCGTAAAGAACACGGTCACAGCCAAGGCAAATAACCTAAGCAATCGAATAAAGGAGCCGACGATCCAACGTTCACTATAATCATCTACTGATTGTAAAAAGTCAAAGAAGCTTACTGGCGCACAAAATGCATGAGGGCTTCCTTCGACCAATCCAATTATTTTTCCTGCAACTAATTTTGAGGATACAACGTCAGGTCTTTCTGTTGTGAAAAATTGAGGAAAGGGAGAAAAGGGATGATCATCTATAAACTGAACCAGCATATTGGAATCTATGACACCTGTGTATTCAATGTTTTCGATTCGGTTCTTTAGATAATGTAGATCTTCCTCTGATACAATGTCCTCAATGTACATTAAGGTAACATCTGTTTTGCTAATCTCTCCAACCTTCAAGCTAACCGTTTTTAGATGAGAGCTTTTCACTCTTTTTCGAATCAGTGAAATATTGATATCTAAAGATTCAATGAACGCTTCATGTGGACCTAGGATAACAGATTCCGTTTCCGATTCTTCGATGCTTCTCTTCTCAATCCCTTTAATGTTTAAACTGTAAATTTCGTGTAGGTAGGATATTGCTACACTTCCACTTAGAACATCGACAACCACTTCTTTATTTGTCTCTCTTTTTATAAACTGTGAGGATTCAAGATGTTGTTGAAGAGCTTCCTTATTCCCTTTATTCAACCAATCCACTAGTTCTTCTTTTAGTGCTACACTGTCAACTAAATGATCAATATAGATGATTTCGGCATTTACTTGCTTGAAAATCCGGTGCTTAAAGTCCATGCAATCAATAAATTGATGAACAATATGGTTGAAATCCAATGGATTTTCTTCTTTTCTCGGTTCAGTTGAGCGTAGCTGTTCATTCTCCGCCTCTTGGCTGTTCTTTAGAATCGTATTTTTGAATTTTTGTAATAAGCCCATTGTAAGACCTCTTTTAAAGAGTTTAAAAATATTCTTTACTATAAAGGTTTTTTTATTCTTGGTATGAAGCTGCATTTAAAGTAATAAAGTTAAAAAAGAGCGAAGAAGGAGGGCGAATACAGTGGCATATGTACCGATTACGGCTTGGGAGGAACACCAGTTTTGGTTGGCGATATTAAAAGATCATGCCTACTTTATCAGGGATTATTTGTCTCCTGAAGAAGTGAAGTGGGTGAATCAGGCTCAACAGTATATTAATTGGTTTGATCAAGTAGAGGGAGAGTTAAAGGGAGTTGCTAGAGATGCCGAACTCGACTCACCAGCAATGGTAGAATTGTCAAAACGGGCCAATCAGGTTTCGTATAATTATTATTTGTTTGAAGGGAATTTATTAAATCTTCGGTTATACAATAAGGTGAATTTGAATTTATCTCCTTCTTACTTAAATGGAACATTAGCAGAGAATAATGAATATTTACGGATATTGACTAGCTATGTGCAGGGAAAAGCTTATTCTCCATTATCTCTTGTAGATTTATTAAGTTTGTGGCTAGAAGATCAGCTAGGGCATGCGGCTTTGCTAATCCGACTGCTTGACGGGGTAGAATTTGATTTAATCGAAAGAGCGATTGCGTTAAAAGGACAGTTTTCCCAATTTATCGTGAAGAATAGTTCAATCGAAGGATATTTACATTTTACTCAACCTGGATTCCCTATTCAAATGAGATTTGCTTATGAGGTATCTGTGGCGGTAGTTCAATTTAATCAACTGGTGGCCGAAGTGTTACATCTCTATAATGATGATGAACTGATTAATCAGTCGTCCTTAAGATTCCTGGAGCATCATTTTCCAGAGGCCTGTTACTTTATGAGGAAACTTTCTTTCTATGCTCCAACCATTCAATATCCTCCGTGTTCATTAATAAAACCAACCGTCAGAGAGTGAACTTCGGGAACCAGAGGGACAGTCCCTCTGGTTTCCTTGTTGAAAGAGTTCATTGACCAACACGGAGGAAGTTTGAATTCATGATTAAGGAATAAGTTCGGAGGAAAAAATCAATATGTCTTGAAGAATAACAATCTAGGCAATACATTTACAGCTTAAATATAATTAAAAACCCACTCGCTAGTGTATTTTTTCTCTTCGAATGGGTTTTTTTAGTGGAATAGAAATGATGTTCACTTTTGACAAACGACTTCTTTTTGTTGGATGCCAAGGCGTTGTAAGAAGGGGAGATGGAAGCATTTTTTTCAGTACATAATAATTTTCTAGCACACTATTGACTAGCGAGTCAATGAGGGCGTATACTGGTGTTGACTCACCAGTCAATGAATGTGATTGAAGGAGGTAGTACGCGTATGAAAGCGATTGAGGTCCAATCATTAACGAAGTACTATAAAAAAAGTAAGGGAATCGAGGATGTTTCGTTTCATGTGGACAAAGGTGAAATATTTGGATTTATCGGCCCCAACGGAGCAGGGAAAAGCACGACGATTCGAACATTGCTTAATTTCATTCATCCGACAAGTGGCAGTGGCAAAATTTTCGATCTAGACATTGTCACTGATACAAGAGCAATAAAAAAGTTAGTTGGCTATCTCCCCTCAGAGGTTCATTACTATGATGATATGAAGGCAATGGACTTACTGAAGTATTCAGCGAAATTTTATGAATATGAAAATGAAAAGCGCATTGATGAGCTAGCGAATATCCTTCAACTGGAACTGAATCGAAAAATTGAGGATTTATCATTTGGAAATCGTAAAAAAGTTGGCATTATTCAAGCGCTTTTGCATGAACCGAAGCTGCTCATATTAGACGAGCCGACTGGTGGACTAGATCCCTTAATTCAAAAGCTGTTTTTCGAACTACTACAAGCTGAACGAGAGAAAGGAACTTCGATTTTCTTCTCGTCTCACATTCTGAGTGAAGTCCAAAAGGTATGTGACCGGGTCGGGATTATTAAGGAAGGGAAGCTTGTAAAGGTTGAGAATATCGAAACACTAATGAAATCCAGTTTGAAAAATATTACCGTGCATGTGGAAGGAAATCCTGAATTTCCTCTAGAAGGCGTCATTCAAAAAGAACAAATGAAAGATGAGATCATTTTAACCTATAACGGTGACTTAACTGTTTTATTCAACTATTTGAGCTCGATTGAAGTCAAGGACATCCTCATCGAAGAACCCAGTCTAGAAGAAGTGTTCATCCACTATTACGAGTGAAGGGAGGAAATTTCATGATCTTTAAACGAGAAATGCTAAAAAATTCAAAAGCCTTAATCATATGGAGTGTCATTTTAAGTGGAATCATTCTGATGATACTGAGCATCTATCCTCAATTTTCACAAAACCAAGAATCCATGACTGAGTTGTTAAGTGCCTACCCTGAATCATTTCAAAAAGCACTTGGAATGGATCGACTAAATATGGGATCCCTTATTGGCTATTACGGATTACAAATTCATTTGTATACTACACTTCTTGGTAGTATTTATGTAGTTATGTTAGCTTCTTCGATGATTGCGAAGGAGGAAAATGAAAAAACGATTGAATTTTTATTATCAAAGCCTGTGATGAGGTCGAGAATATTAACAGAGAAGCTATTGGTTATCCTGGCTAACATCTTGATTTTTAATACTATTTCTACGATAACGAGCTTGATTGGGTTTGGATTTTCGGATGACAAGGTGCCATATAAGAGTTTCTTTTTACTAGTAATTGGCACGATCCTGCTGCATGTATCATTTGCTAGTGTTGGATTCCTCTTATCGGTATTAATGAAGAAAACGCGAACCATCACTTCCATCTCGCTCGGATTAGTGTTTATGTCCTACTTTTTCAGTATTATGACGGGTATTTCAGAAGACCTAGAACCATTGAAGTTTGCAAGTTTGTTTAAATACGTAGATGCTGGGGAAATTATTACACAAAATGCGATTAACCCATTGTTCGTAGTTATCATGATCCTCTTAAGTGTCATCAGTCTTTGTTTAGCTTACTTTATTTATCAACGGAAGGATATTGCTGTTTAATAGAAGGCTCATTTCGTATACATTGTGGCTATTTCACCTGATTTTTGATTAAATCTCCCATTTCACGTTGATTTCCATCAAATATATACGAAATGATGCCCGAAACAAAGCTATATCACAGTTTATAGACTGGTTCGAAAAGCAACAATCTTTGCGAAAACAGCCTAAAAGAATGAAATAATTTTACTGAGGTGTACACATTGTATTCTGCTTTTGAAAAACTAGCTCAAGATAAGAAGGAACATATTCTTTCTGTTTGTATTGAAGAATTCGCTAAAAATGGTTTCGAAAAAACATCGACAGACAGAATTACAAATCGTGCTGGAATCTCCAAAGGAATCCTCTTTCATTATTTTAAAAATAAAAAGAATCTCTATTTGTATGTAGTAAATTACCTGCGAACATTCATTGGCGATCAGATCATGGAAGCTGTTAAACAAGTTCAATCAGAGGATTTTTTTGAGCGAATGAAGGAAGTCGTGTTGATCAAACAACGGGTTAGTTTACAATATGAACAGGAGATGAAATTAGCTTCAATCGCCCTTTTGCAGCCACCTGCTGGAATGGAAGAAGATATGAAAAAATTGCTTCAACAAAATGTAGACGATTATAGTGAAGATTTTTTAAGTAAAATGCTCGATAAATCTCTTCTTAGGGAATTCGTTGACCCAGATAAAGTTATTCAATTATCGACTCTGGCTCTTCAGCAAGTGTCGACTAAATACACTGCATTATTCAAAACAAATGAAGCCAGCTTTGAGAATCTTCAAAAATTAATGATCGCTGAAATAGATGATTATATTGATCTGATTAAATTTGGCGTGTATAAAAAGTAACCATAGGTGTAACCATAGGGACAGTCCCCTTGGTAGCGAACCAGAGGGACTGTCCCTATGGTTGCCCTAGGTGCAATTTCCGATAGGGGTGATAACCATTGGCAATATTACAAGTGAAGTCTACGAATCCGCATTTTTCGTATCTTATCAAAAAGAATCCAGACAGTGGAATGATTATAAAACCAATCCGTAAAGGGTTGGCTCATGGTTGGTATTCAGATGAACAGACCTACAATATTTATTTCAAGGATGCCGATAATGAGATTTCGTATCAAGAGAATATAGAAGAAACATTTGAATATTTAAATGTTTCTCGCTATAATACGGCACTGTTTCCAATGAATGCACTGAGTGAATTTCTTTCATCTGCGCAGAAGGAACGGCAAGAGCAGGATGTAAATGGGTACACGCATGAGCTTTATATTCCGTTTATACATATCGAACATGCGCATTATATCGAATTATTTAGCAACTATTTTGCCGGATATGTATTTGATATTCATCATGAGGTTCATAAAAATTATGCTTTGAAAATAGTAACTGAAAAGGGTTTATATGATCTACTGAATGTTGCCAATTTGCTGTTGTTGTTTTTAGCTCTAACTGGCAAGGAGTATGTGGATGTATCTGGGAAGTTAATTGAAAAGTATCTATCACAGATGAAGGCACTAGATGCACCCTATTTTATTCGCTATCTTTTTGTTCAAAAGGCCTTATTCAGTAAGAAGCTATTTCAACAGTATCACGGCGAGCTGGAGCAATCGGATCGGTACGAGATTCAGTTTGCTTTCGGAAACACGGCCTATCAGCGCCGATCTTTTGTAGAAGGCTTATTGCCGTTTTCGAAATCCATCATTGATATTGGCTGTGGTGAAGGCTATTATGCCGTTCCATTTTCCCGAAAAATTGGAGACAACGACTATTATGCTATTGATATAGATAAAGAGGTATTGGGGACCCTGCAAGTCAAGCTTGATAAAAATGATTGCGAAAATGTTTACCCCTACGCTTCATTAGCATCGTTTCTCGAAGTGTATAACGGCGAAGTGGTGGATGTGATTGTGTCAGAAGTGATAGAGCATATGCCCAAAGAAAAAGCCGCATCATTAATCCAATCGATTCTGAAATCAATTCAGTTTGATTCATTAATAATTACGACTCCCAATCACGATTTCAACCAATTTTATGTGTTAGACGACTACCGTCACCATGATCATGATTGGGAAATGGGGTCGGAGGAATTTCAAGCGTGGATGAACACCATATTACAAAACTATGGCGTGGATCTGGAGTTTTTAGCGATTGGAGATAAAGTGAACGGAATTTCAACTACACAAGGAGTTTTAGTGAAAGCACGAGGTGAAAAAACATGAAGCTTACAACGAATATTCATACCATTTTTCTGTTAGTGGGTCCAACCGAATCAGGAAAAACGACGTTTGCCAAACAAATTCTTCTTCCACAGCTCCAAGACTTCGATGCAGAAACAGGGTATCGTTCCAATGTACAGTATATTTCTTCTGATGATATACGGCAAAACCTCTTAGGGTATGACTATCATAAACATGATTCTATTATGCTCGAAAGCAGTGGACAGGCATTTCACATCTTGTTTGAACAATTGAAAGCCGTCACTTCTTTTCCAATCAATGCAGATTTTGTAGTACTTGATACGATTGGTTTATCCGAGGATTTTCGTGAAAAAGTACTGCAGATTTCCAAGGAGCATCGTTATAACGTCGAAGCAATCGTCTTCGATTACAAGCAACGAGAGGACTATTATTCTTCTGATTGTTCTAAAAGAATCATTACCAATCATTTGACGCGGTTAAAACGAGAAGTATTAAAGCAACTGTCCCGGTCAACGTATAAACGAATTCATAAAGTTCGCGAAAAGGATTTTTATGATGTAGACCGCCAAAGTCCGAATCCGAATTATATCGTAGAGATTGCGGATCAGGCGATATACAAAGAACATTTCCTGCCAAAAAAGTATCAATATATTGTCATTGGGGATGTTCATGAGAAGGTAGATGAGCTGAAAGAATTGCTTCGAAAGCATGGTTTTTCAATCGAAGGAAATATAATGGAAGCTACTGAAATTACCAAAAATCAACGAGTCGTGCTCATTGGTGATTGGATTGACAAAGGCGCGAATACTAGTGGGATTATTGAATTCTTGTATACAAATCAAAAGTGGTTTTATTTTGTAAAAGGAAATCATGAAAATTTCGTGTCGAACTATTTGCTTGGAAACATTGACAAAAAACAAGTTGATTCAGACTTACTACGAAATTTTTTCGATTCGATTCCTGTGTTAATCGCAGATGCTGAGTTGAATGATAAATTTCAGGAACTTGTCTCTTTGTCAAAGGATTTTTACCGATTTGTCGGAGGAAATACGTCATCATTCTACCTTACGCATGCGCCGTGTTCAACGAAATACATCGGCAAGCTCGATGGAACATCTCGGAAAAAGCAGCGGAAATTTGCACTGGACCGCACGAAACCTGTTCAGGAGCAACTGCAGTTTGTTGAGAAAGAAGCCATTGGTAATCATCCTTACCATCTGTTCGGGCATGTGGCCTTGAAAGAGGTATGGAAGACGAAAAATAAAATGGCAATTGATACAGGGTGTGTACATGGCAATCAGCTTTCTTCGGTTACGCTGAATGCAGGCAGACCTTATTTTAAATCACAGAAGTCGTTGGGAAACGGAAGATTTACAGAAGAAGCGTTACCGAGTTTGATAAAACGTAAAAAAGCAGAAGTAAATATGGGCGAGTTGGATGAGAGTGATCGGAAGCGCTTAGCCTATACACTGCAGCATAAAGTGAATTTTATTTCTGGAACAATGGCTCCAGCAGATAAAGATGTGGAGCATAATGAATTAGAATCCTTGCGTCAAGGGCTAAGGTATTTTAAAAAACAAGGTGTACACAAGGTCGTTCTGCAACCAAAATATATGGGGTCTCGTTGCAATCTGTATTTATCTCAGGAGCTTGCAGGGTGTTACGCCATTAGCCGAAATGGGTATAAAATCAAAGACCTTGAACTTACATCAGTTTTTGAAGAGTTATTGAAAAAGTTTTCTCCATTTATGAAAGAAAATAAAATAAAACGATTGATTCTGGACGGCGAGTTGTTACCTTGGAGTGCGCTCGGATCTGGGTTAATTCAGCGCCAGTTTAGAAGCATTGATGTCGCTTTAGAGAAGGAACTTGCGTATTTACAGAAGCATGGATTCTCTCAACAGTTACAGTACTTGAAAGATCGCTATGAAGCGACAACGTATAAAAAAGATCAACAGCAAATGAGCAAGAAACAGCTGATCGAAAAATACGGAAATGCGACGTATCAAGTATTTAAACAAGTTACTGTCGCGGGGAAGAAGGTTGTGCCTCTTGAAGAGCATTTGCGTGCACATGAGGTATTTCATGAACAAATTGAACGGTATGGACAAGAGGAAGCACTGAAATATAAGCCGTTTACGTTACTGAAAATCATTTACGAAAATGGCGAAGAAGAAATTCCGTCTCAGTCGACTTCTGAACTTTTTTCGTTCGTCTCAACGGATGAATATGTCGTGATTGATTTTTCTGAATCAGACTATATAGAAAGAGCGGAGGACTATTTTCAGCAAGTAACCACAGAGAAGCGGATGGAGGGAGTCGTCCTAAAACCCGAAGTTCTAAAATCCGGCGTTGCTCCGTACATGAAAGTTCGGAATGAAGAATATTTAAGTATTGTGTACGGCTATGATTATCGATTTCCAGCCAAGTACGCCAAGCTGATCAAGCAAAAAAACACAAAAACCAAGCTAAGAGCGTCGATCAAAGAATATGAGTTAGGTCAAGAAATGCTGTCGTATTCTTCGAAGGACATGAAGCAAAAAGCAGAAGCCTACCAACAAATTGTTAGCAATATATTGTTTGAAGTGAAGCAGGAGAAAGGGATTGATCCGAGGTTATAATACGTGGTTATCTTTTGACCCGTGTAACCAATTATTTGCAACAAATTTGATCTGAATTCACTAAGTTACACACTATCATTAGCAAAACGAGAGGGGATAAGTTCGGTATTGCTCCGGGCTCATACCCTTTCGTTTTATAAGTACGAACATAATTGTATTCAGTCTGGAGCGTACACCCTGAAAACTCCGCGATTTCGACATAACTGCGCCCCTTCAAGTGCATTAATATGTCTTGATAGCGTTTGAACATTCGTAGATCTCTCAAACCATGCATCTCAGCTTTTATTTCTTGAATCTTTTCGTTTCTGTTTTTTATTTGGTTGTATTTCACCTTCACTCCTCCTCCCAGTAAGTATTGTTTGTTACCTACAGAGATTGAACAAATGTTCTTAAAAACCTTTAATTCTATATATACAGGAGCATTTTTAGAAATTTAGAAAAAACGCTTGATCATAAAGTTACTGTGTGGTTTAAGATAATTATATAGTTAAGAATCATTATAAATTAATTTTGAATGGAGGAAACATGATGAGAAAAATAATTCTTAATTTAGCGATGAGCTTAGATGGCTATATCGTGGATGAAAAAGGTGGTTATGAATGGATCGAAGGAGATGGAGATAAATCACTAAATACCGCAGAAACACATAATTTTCCAAAATTTATTGAAAGTATTGATATTGTAGTCATGGGCAGCAAATCTTATGAAGATATCGGAATTGAAGATTATCCAGATAAAAAAATTATCGTGGCAACATCTAGGGAAATGGAGAACTATGACAATGTTGAATTTGTTAACAATGACATTGTCGGCTATGTACAAGCATTGCAAAAAGAAGATGGAAAAGATATCTGGCTATTTGGAGGCAGTGGGTTAACGGATAATTTTATGAAAGAAGATGTTGTGGATGAATTTCATGTAGGAATGGTACCTATTATCTTAGGTGGAGGTAGACCTCTATTCTTTAGTGATAGACCTACGGTAAAGCTACATCTTGATAAGTATACAATTGAAGAAGGCTTACCTCTTTTAGTGTACTCAAGAAGATAGTAGTAATAATAGTTTCAATTGAATAAGTTATGAAATCACGGAAATTAAGTATATCTTTCCGTGATTTTTTATTGCCATTCATCCAGTTTACATGATTTTTTGATATTTAGTTAAAATATTTGACCCTGAGGTTGCTGAATAGCTTTTGATGATTATATCATTGTATGAATCAACAGAGTTTGGCTTGAATTAGTTGCTTGATTTTATAATGGACAAACTTAACAGAAAAAAGATGATAAATTGTTTGAATATATCTTATTTTAATTCTTGGACAGTTTTTATCAAATAAGAATGTAAAAAACATTTATATACAAAGCTGTTTTCGCAAAGATTGTGGCTTTTCGTATCAGTTAATCATCTGTGATATAACTTTGTTTCGGGCATCATTTACGAAAAGCGGAAGTGGCTGCCCTGCGACGTCAGGCAAATGAAGAACTCGGAGGTGATGCCTGCATCGCTGGAGGGTTCTTCATTTGACCCCGAGCCACAAGCCACTGCAGCTAGATCCGTTTGTTTTTGATAGAAATCAACAATGAAATGGAGGATTTAGTCGAAAATCAGGTGACAAAGCCACAAGGTATACGAAAAGAGCCATATACAAAAAGACTAGTAATTATCTCGAAATAAAAATTATATAAGGGTATTACAAGAGAAGCTTCTCTGAAAAGACAAGTAATCTATTAAACTAAAATAAGCCGGTATCCCAAGTAGCAATTCCCGGTAATAAGAGTCAACCCTTTCTAGTTCCTTTTTCATTGGGGTCTCTTGGATGTGTTATCTGCTTTCACTTTCCGGACTTCGTTCGATTTGTTGAAAAGCGAATTCATACCGATGAACAATATTGAATTCTCCAGCTAGAGGATAGGTGTAGATCCGCTCATTAGGGTAAACAATGCGTTCTTGCTCTTGCTTCATTGTCTATGAGAATTTCCCGGTATTTAAATTCACGCATATTTGTTCTGACCGAAGTACTTTTTCATCAGAGAAGGGTGCAAGCTGAACTTTGCCAGCTTCATCTTGAAGAAGGTTGTTTATTTTTTTGATGGGATAAGGGAGTGTTCGTCGTTCAATTTCAAAAAAGCGCATCGTGCTGCCAGCCTAATTTCGAGTAATATCCAGCACCTGCTCTGATACATTGCTACCAAAGGTAATAATTTCAGAGCTCGGATATTCTTGAACCACTTCATAGTCAAACGAAAGATCAAACTCTGTTTTATCTTGAAAATAACTTTATATTCTTCAGGAATGAGCACTTGGCATCGGGCATTTTCAACCGGCTCCACAAAAACCCTTTAAAACATTTGTCACAATAATTTTTAGTTCAATTTACTATACCTCCTTCTGAAAAGAAAATGCACCAATCTCTACATCTAAAAAACAAAGAGCTATTTTTTACACAAAGCACAAATATTCATCCAAAATAGACGAAAAGAAGCCCCGAAGTAAAGCTATATCACTGATTATAGACTGGTTCGGATGCAACAAGTCTTGCGAAAAGAGCCTAATAAATATGTTTAGGATAGAATGAAGAATCGAAATATTTTGAAACCTCCTTACGTGCTATTTCGTATCAGTAGTATTAGTGTACTTTTATGCTGGGAGAAGGAATTAGCTATTAAGATCATGAGAGTTATGGAATTCCTATTTTATCCATACTATCTTGGTTAGCCAAAGGGTTCTGGTCAACATCAGCCGAAGATTAATTAGGGATAGAGAGAGATGTTAAGCACTAATCTAGTGTACTTTTTCTTCCTCTTATGGAGCTTTTCTCAAAAAGGGAGAGGACTATCTTATTAATGGATATTCCCTGTCCAACAGGAGAGAAGTAAAAAATTAAATATTCAAAAAAGTGAAGAGGTGATAATATGCCAGAATTAGAAAGAGTTATCTATAGTTTGGTAATTTCAGCTACAATTGTCCTGCTATTTAGTCTTATGATGTCAATAATCTTTAAAGGCAAGGAAAAGGTCGATAAAGGCTTTGTGATGAATTTCTTCAAATTAACTCACAGAAAAAAAATGATACGAACGATATATACCTTGCCAATTAATATTATTTGTCTTGCAATAATTTACAATCTTATAGATATAAGGTTATCGCTAATTATATCATTAATTGTATTTATTCAATTGGCTTGGTTTCTTCAACTAATTTATCACTATAAAATGTGGAAAAAAGAAGAAAAAGTAAATTAACATATATTATTGATTAAGAGAACTATTTTCATTAGTTTTTATGGAAATGAAATGGTAAACCTGTATTATTCACAGTTTTTCTGAACTATGCTACTAACGGATAGAAAAAAATCATTCTCACAAATAATTTAAGCACTAGATTAATGAAAAATGAACTCAATTTTTATTTGGTAATAGCGCGACGAAATAATTATTGAAAGGGTAAATAAAGTGGCCACAAAGCAATCAGTTTTTTCTCCTAGCCATAATAAATATGGAGCGGAGGAAAGGACTAATTCGTGAAAAATTATTTAGGTAGCATCTAGCTTGCTTAAAAATATTTCTCTCAAAACGAAAGGAGAAGTTAAAATGGATTTTCTTAATTGGTATGATTGGATTGCGCCGACTACCCCCTACGCCTCCATCTTTTTTGGCCTAATTTTTTCTGTTGTTGGAGCAACTGCGGTTTGGTTTAATACAAAGAAATGGAAAACAACTAGTATTGCTATGACTGCTGGATTAGCTGTCACTTTTATAGGTGTATTTTTACTAAATTTAATTGGTTTTTATGGGTGAAATTGGTTGTTTAGGTAAAATGTTACAAAAGAGAACCATGTTTTTTTGACTACTATAAACATATTCCGATTGAACATTATCCTAACTGAACAGATAATTGCAGTTTTTTCAATACGAAAGGGTCAGATTGAGAAGTAAAGAAAATCACTGATATACTAAAAAAGAAAATGGAAAAAACTAACGAGGCAGTTATTTCAACCATTACTATCGCATTTTTTTAAAATCACTAGGGGAAAGGGAATGATATTTTGGTTCATTGGAAAGGGTACGTCATTACATTTGTTGAAATAGTAATCTTTTTGTTTATTGGTTTTGTTCTTGCAGAAAAGGTATTTAGTAGGATATATGAAAGCTCTGGCATTTCTTATATAGGTAATTTGGGTGTTGTTGTTTTTGGTCTCACTTTTATATTGTTTTGTTTATATACCTTGTTTAGAGTTTATATATTGTCAAAAAAAAGTCTATTACTGAATGCACGAATTAGCTCTCTTACTTTTTGGATAGTGTTTTTTTGGTCGTGGTATTCTGTATTTTCTCCTTTTGTAAAAGGTGAAATTTAAATAACTGAGGCTAATTTTGAAGAGGGTATGACATTTTATTTCTCTGGCAGAGGAGAGTATTCAATTGATTAACATCTTGGAAAACATATACGGATTATCAATGGCAATACTTCTTTTATGTTCATTTTTTATGTTAGACAGATGAAAAAAACGAAGCGAGAAAGAAAACTATCAACATTTGAATTTTCCATGTATCTAACAACCAAAATTACAATTGCAGTTTGGATAAGTAGTTTTCTGCTTGTAAAATATGGAATATAAATTGGAGTGATTATTGGGCTAACGGGAGCTTTAATCGAGTCTCCTCTTACAATTTACCTCGATTTCAATTATTCATTAATCGGGGACGATTGTGCAATAAGGTTAGGACATTCCATGTAGTTTGGAGTGTCCTATTTTTCGATAATAGTCTATTAATCTAGGGATTCATCTGCCAATGGACAGAGTTTTGGATTAATTACTAATCACCAATCCACATTCACAGTTATTGCAATTATCAGCCCTATTATATACCATAAACAAAAAAGGTTCTGAAAATGATGAAGCAGAGCAATTAGTCATTGCAAAGATAATATGGAATTTTAAACGGGGAAATGTACATAAAACTGATTGAAAGAAAGAAGTCGATTTTTACAACTTCTTCGGCAACATAACCAAAGTCATCTCCGTAATTTTCTGATAATTTACAATCACATATATAAAGTGAATTATTTTGAATGGCTCTACTTGTCGTCATTATGGGAGTGTGACTTAACTGGTTTCAGTTTTTAAATCCTCGCTCGATGGAAAAAGGATTATACAAGTAAAAGGATGTTAATCAACATAAGTGTTTATGGAAATTTGGGAGAAAAGATGGAATTATCTTGAAGATAAGGTCTTCTAACTGATTCATATTAGATCAGACAATCAACATTTATTCAACACCCTTCTTGTACTGTGAAAAGGGGAAACGTTTGGTGGATAGTTGAAAAGTTCGTTAACGCCTCGGTGCATCATCACAACGATTCATCAGTAAAGAACATTTCTCTGTTCTTTTGGCAAGAAACCGGCAAAAGTTTACGGACTAGGTAGTGGTTGAACAATAGCGAATTGTAAGAACACGAGTAGATGAAGTTAATCGCTCTAAACCTTCTTTTGAACGTCCTTTGAACTGATGCGTAGCGGGCATTTATGACCTACGCAAATGAAAAAGGAATGAACATGATAGATTGAACTCAGATGGCAAGAAAAGTGTCAAAGGAGTATATTCAGAATGTGAAAAGTTATTTCAGTCAGCATGAAAGGCTAAATCATTCGGTTTTGTGTCGAGGCCACAAACTACCTCGACCATTATTTGAGTCGGTTTCAACTTTTGCTAAGACATTCTTTTTTTGAAAATCAATATCGTCCTTAAATATAACTTTCGTTTTTATCATGAATAATAAAAGTATAGGCAAAGTTATGGTGTTTATTCCAATTGCCACCTCAATGAAAGGACGCTTTGAGCTGTTGAACGGTTTTTCTCATGAGTACATCCTTAGAATGAAACTACTTTACTTAGCGAACACCTTCTAAATAGCAATTTCTTTTAATAACCCGTTCGATGGTCCATTCAATAGGAGACTTCACTAAAGTATCTAAGCAAGAATTTCATGAATGGCATTTAATAGAATTATCTTAGTCTCAATTAACTTCGAAACCGGCTCTATACAAATTTCTGATTCTTCATAGAAGCTAGCGAATGATTGATGCTTATATCTCGGTACTACATGCATATGATAATGCGTTAATTCATTAAATATTCCACCGTTTTGGCAGATAGTGACTCCATCTGGACTCCAAATTTTTTTAATAGCTTTGGATAGGAGGATAGAGGCATCCATTATAGCTTTTGAAGTATATTCATCAAGCTCTTCTGCATCATAAATATGTTGCTTTGGCAAAATCAATACATGACCTTCGTTAAATGGTTCGTGGTCTAAGAAACAACTGACATATTCATCCTCAAAAACAAGGTGAATGAGTTCTTTTTGATTCGCTAATTTACAACCTAAACACTCCATGTAGGACACAACCTTTATTCGTTTTTTCAATAATGATAATAGTAGTCTAGCAAAATTTGCGGCTGCTGAGAATAAAAATAATTAGGGACTTATGTTAAAAGGTTTGGAGGTACAATGACAATTTCTATCTCCCATAATATTAAAGGCATTGTTAAAAATTATAAGTAGTTCAGTTTTTGTGGAGAAACATACTAAATATCATACTAATTAGCAGACCAAATCGTAGATGTTCTGGTCTCTTCTTTTTCCATATATATAAGCATTTATTGAATATTAATAAGTAAATTATCATACAAAATCACAATTTAATTCACATATTGACAAGAACTATTGTCATCTTGGTATTTGGGTTGTTAAATGTCATGCTAATTTCGATATTTATTTAAATCGAAGAGAGGTTATTTCTAATTTTATGTTAAAATAAGTTTTGAAATTATGAAGTTGATTGCTTAAAGCAAGGAATATTAAAGCCATTCTTGGTATTAAATCGTGGATAAAATGAACAGTTAAATTTAGGGGGCAAAATAATGGAATGGGATTTTATTTTGATAGCCACAGGAATTGCAGCCGCAGGATACTTTATTGGAGATGGACTGAAAAATTTCAAAAACCCAAATGCAAAAAATCTTATTGACTCTTTAAATGAGGATGATGAACACGAGCTGTTAAAAGAAAATGATGTTCATCATTTTATGGGTATTTCAAAAGAAGATGCAAAGTCTCTTATTCAAGAGCATACAGACATTCCGCACATTATTATAAATAATAAAGTATACTACCCGAAGGAAAAATTGCGTAATTGGTTATTAAATTTAGGGGAAGGAACTTAACTTGTTCAACTATTGGGATGTTTTAAATGAAGATAATACAACAAAAAAAACGCTCAAAGAAATAAAATTTCTCTGAGCGTTTTTACTTGTCAATTGGTATGTGATTTTTATTGTTAAACCAAGTGTAAGTTGAAATGTTTTTTGAGTTTCTCTCTACAATATCCGAACAACTTATGGAAATTAACAATGTATTTTAATTATTATTGTTGTTCTTTTTCTTCAACTATCGCACCAGTTACTTTAAGTACACCCTTTCATAAACTAGAATTTTGATATCCTACTTAGCTGTCTGACGAAATACAATCATTGTAATTGCATTTAATACGATAGTTACGATGAGAAGAATTGCTGAAGCGAACGCC
Source organism: Bacillus sp. 2205SS5-2 (assembly GCF_037024155.1). NCBI lineage: Bacteria > Bacillati > Bacillota > Bacilli > Caryophanales > Bacillaceae > Bacillus > Bacillus spongicola. The sequence goes on along the minus strand of NZ_JAYKTS010000021.1, from coordinate 18,400 downwards.
ACAGCATACATTGTGTCCATAAGAGCAGCCCAGTCTTCAACCGTTACCTTATGATAGGTATAAAGAATCTGAAAACATAATGAGGTACTGCAAGCACTGATGCTTATAATTGAAAGAACAACCCAATTTTTATTTTCCGGTTTTGTATCTCTCGTTAGATTAACAATAGGAAGTATCCAAGCTATTAGTCCAAGCACAAAGCTTCCAAGATTAAGTAAACCAAACATATCTCCAATCTCCCTTTTGAACTTTTTGTTTTTTCATTCTTGTTAAGTATTCCTGCTCGTCAGTTGAATAAGCTTTCATCTATTTTAACATAAAAAACCATTTACTCTTGCAGAAAATTCATTCTTGTTTCAATAATTACTTTATTTGGATACCAAATTGTGATTTTGTATGATAAAAGGGATGTTATTAAACCTTCCAAAAAACTGCTATTAATAAAGCTACTTCGAATTTTCTCCTCGGAAATGGAACGACTTACTGTAAGAGAGGGGTTTTCATTAGCGTGCTCACTAAAAAGAGGAATCTCAAGATTCTAGAGATTCCTCTTTTTTATTTAGTCATTTAAGGCAAGCACAATTTTCATTTTTCCAAAATCTCCGACAACGGCATTAACCTCCAGCGCGATTTTATGTTTTGCTGGTACTACTTTTCCCTCAACGATCGTTGGAGGGGTAATATCAATTTCAATCCCTTTTTCATAAACGATTCGACTCATATTTCCGGAAATCATGTTTGCTAGCTCCCCTTGAAAAGAAACCAACATATCACCGTCCAATGACATCCCATACATTTTCTCCGCGATGAAATTACTTGTTTGTTTTAAGGTTGTTAAATAAAGCGTCCCTTTTAAATCGCCCGTGATTCCGACAATAACCCCAAGTTCAGTATGGATATTTATCTCTTTAAATAGTGTGGGCTTTTCGATACTAATTTCAAAAGGAACGACTGTTTTTATGGCTTGTGTGGTTGAATTTAAGATATGTGTTACGGCTTCGCTACTCATTGTTCACCTCTATGCTGTCTTAATGATTAATGGGTATTAACACAGAAAATGTATACCTTGTATTAGTATCGGTTTTTTGGTCCTATTATTAAATAGCAAATAGGAAAAATATTTGTACTCCTGAAAAAATTGCTGCTAACTCGTTACTTTCTGCGGGAATAAGGATTTCTACTGTCGGTTGTTATTAGGAGATTTTTCTCAGGACGTTTCGTATTGTGTCGAGCGCGGGGTTAAGGTAAAATTATCCTTGTGAGAGTAAGTTGAGTGAATTCTATTCACATTAACTAGTGGTTTATCATCAGTATTTTATAATTGTCATTCAATCAAAATGAATAAGATGAATCCTAAAAAAACACGTAACAATGAAAACCTTTTAATATGAAAGTACTAAGCTTGTCAATAGGACATATGTATTGGAAATTACCTAAAAATGATTCAACAAAGGTATAAATTTTTCTCTGACATTTGAAAGGAGCACTCCGTGAACATTCAATACATTCAGTTAAGCGAACCAACCACTCCAGTTATTGCGGCATTAAACCAGTGGGAAAACGATTCCTTGTTAATCCCGTTAACTCGGCCAAATCAAAATAAAGAAGAATTAGAACGACGTGGGCTTATGAACCATGAGGATTTATCAAAACGGCTCGCACATCATCAAATCTTCCTCATTTATTTAGACGATAAGCTGATTGGGGAGATGAATTATATGATTGATCCAGCTCATCTTTTTAAAAAAGAGCCTCGAACGGCCTGGATTGGTATTACAATCGGAGAGAAAGAAGGGAGAGGCAAAGGAATTGGTTTCTTAGCTTTACAGTATTTAGAGGAACAAATAAAGGCGCAAGGTCTTCAACGGATTGAATTAGGTGTATTCGAATTTAATCAGCAAGCACAGAAGCTCTATCAAAAGTTAGGCTACCAAGAAATTGGCCGTATTAATGACTTCACCTATTGGCAAGGTAAAATGTGGTCTGACATCCGTATGGATAAGTATTTGGCACATGACGACAGTTAGGTTGCCTTGCCCTAAAATTTTCATGTTAAAATGAAATCATGTCTCTCAGAATAACACGGCTAAATTAATTTGAGAGATTGATATTTGGTAAGTTTGAGGGCATTGAGAGTATAATTCTTTCAATGTCCTCCTAACACACCAATACAAAATCAATCAACCCCTAATCAAATTCAATCCCAAAATTAAATATTCGTTTTTCATAGAATTGTTTGACTACAAAATAAGACAAGGTACCTCTCCCTTTGTCCCAGAGAAGGAGCCAATCACATGAACATCAAAATTAATCAAAAACTCATCATCGACCAATGTGGGACCGTTTCCTTCAAACGCGGAGAGAGTTACTACAAGCAGGGAAAAGTGCAAATCGAGGAGACCGATACTCAACACTGTAAGGCAACCGTCATCGGTTCAGACGATTTTCATGTTACTGTCAACTTGGATTCTAATGAAGACCTGCAAACAAGCTGTAGTTGTCCAAAACTTGCATCCTTCGACCTAGACTGTCAGCATGTAGCTGCTGTTCTGATTGCTTTAAATAGTATCCAACGAAAATCGAATTCAAATGATTTAACGGAGGACTTTTTGACGCTTTTTCATCCATCTGGGGTCCGTTCAAGTGCTCATCAGCGCCACTTTGAAACGAGAGAAGTCCTGGAGCTAGAATTAATCTGTTCCGTCCATTCGATGGGAGGGGACCGGCACTTATTCGGAATTGACATCAAGATGAACTCAACAAAAGTAGAAAACATTCGGGATTTCCTGTTCAATATTAAAGCGGGGCGCATCTACAAGCTTTCACATGAATTTTTATACAATCCAAAGGCTCATTGTTTTCAATCAGAGACCGAGGCAATTCTCCGGAAACTCATGACCGTGATTCAGGACGAAAAACTGTATATGGCAGATCATGATGATCAGAATACACTCGACTCTTTACCGTCCACCCTCTTAATTCCACCCTCATCATGGGAAGAGTTAATGAACTTATTGACAAAAGCACCAGATGTAACACTAGAAATGGAAGGCAAATCAGTCCAAGGCTTGCGAATATCGAAAGAACCTATCCCCTTAGCATTCGACTTTTCCGAAAGAAAGAACCATGGCTATACACTGAAAATTACAGGTTTAAATAGAATGGTGCTGTTGACTCTCTATCATCTGGTCTATCACGACGGGGCTCTTCACCTGTTAAAGCAGGAGGAATTTGACCGTTTATCCGAACTTAAGGGGATGTTGGAGGATTCTAGGATGACTGAAATAAGGATCCCAGAAGAAAAGATGAGTTTCTTCTTAGAAAAAGTAGCGATGGATTTAAAAAAAATAGGGAAAGTGACCATCGCCCCTAGTATTACTACTCAGTTTATGAAAACGCCACTGGTGGCAAAGCTCTATTTGGACCGGGTGAAAAATCGATTACTAGCAGGACTTGAATTTCAATATGAACATGTCTTGTTGAATCCATTGGAAAACAGAGAACTCCCAAATGGTACAATGGTCGTCCGCGATGTAGAGAAGGAAGAAAAAATTCTGTCTTATATGGAAGAGAGCTCTTTCGCGAAGACGGAGGGCGGTTACTTTTTACATAATGAAGAATTGGAGTATGACTTTTTGACTTACACCGTCCCAAAGCTGCAAAAATTGGTCGGGATTTATGCGACGACGGCGGTTCGAAATCGAATTTTCAGAGGGAATGCCCGCCCGCAAATTCGTGTAAAAGTCAAACGAGAACGGACGAACTGGCTCGAATTTAAATTTGAAATGGACGATATTCCCGAAAGAGAGATTCACCAACTTCTCTCGGCATTAGAAGAAAAGCGGAAATATTATCGGTTGCGAAATGGTTCCTTACTGTCGCTTGAAACGAGGGAGGTAGAGGAAATTCAACGATTTCTTCTCCATCCTGGAATAGAAAAGCAAAGTCTAGCAAATGGTCTAGACCTACCGATGAATCAATGTCTAGAGCTATTGGACACGGTAGATTCTAGTGAGGGATTTGCATTAGAGGAATCATTTCGTGACTTTCTTAACAGTATTCGTGATCCTGGTAGTTTGTTATTCGAGGTTCCACAAACGATCAAACCAATTTTAAGAGACTATCAAATACAGGGCTATCAATGGATGAAAACAATCGCTCATTATGGATTTGGAGGCATTTTGGCTGATGACATGGGGCTTGGTAAAACACTGCAAAGCATTACCTTCCTACAGTCCATTCTAAACGATATTCGTCGTGACAAAAAACCAGCATTGATTGTTTGTCCTTCATCTTTAACATATAACTGGCGAAATGAATTTGCTAAATTCACTCCCGACATTCAAGTCAAAGTGCTCGATGGCAACCTTACTCAGCGGAAAAGCAAACAGATGGAAAGCGCTCAGGCGGATGTAGTGATTACATCGTATCCAATTATTCGTCGCGATATTTTATGGTATGAAAAACAAACATTTTCTGCTGTTTTTTTCGACGAAGCGCAAGCATTTAAGAACCCAGTAACCCAAACAGCTCGAGCAGTCAAAAAAATCCAAGCGACTCACCGCTTTGCTCTCACAGGAACACCTGTTGAGAATTCAATCGAAGAGTTGTGGTCGATTTTTCATGTGGTGTTTCCACAATTATTCCTAGGTTTAAAAGAATACAGTCAGCTGACAAGAAGAACCATTGCACGCAGAGTTCGTCCTTTTATGCTTCGAAGAGTAAAGGAAGATGTACTTGCTGAGCTGCCGCAAAAGCAGGAATATCGAGAAAATGTGGAACTTTATCCCCAACAGAAAAAACTCTACGCTGCGTATTTGGCCAAGCTTCGTCAAGATACCTTGAAGCATTTAGACAAGGATACACTCTCGAAAAATCGCATAAAAATATTGGCTGGTATTACAAGATTACGCCAAATTTGTTGTCATCCGGGTCTTTTTGTGGATGGTTATCAAGGTGGTTCATCAAAATTGACACAACTCATGAATGTTCTCGAGGAAGCGAAAAATTCGGGTAGGCGGGTGTTGATTTTTTCCCAATTCACTAAAATGTTAGGAATAATCGGACGAGAGTTGGCCACCAAAGGAATGCCCTACTTCTACTTAGACGGGTCCACTCCTTCCGAAGAGCGTGTAGAGTTATGTCATCGTTATAACGTCGGTGAACGAGATGTTTTTTTAATTTCGTTGAAAGCCGGTGGCACCGGACTCAATTTGCCTAGTGCGGATACCGTGATATTATTCGACACATGGTGGAATCCGGCTGTAGAAGAACAAGCAGCCGATCGTGCCCATCGCATGGGGCAAAGAAACATCGTTCAAGTCATTAAACTTATTGCCAGTGGGACAATTGAAGAGAAGATGAATGAACTTCAGGAGAAAAAACGCCATCTCATTGAAGAGTTAATTGATCCTGATGAAAAAGCGTCATCTGGACTTACCGAAGAAGATATTAAGGAAATTTTGATGATTCAATGAGTAGAGATAGATTGTATCCTCCTTTAAATTCATGAAAGTATGAAATAAAATCTTTAGAGATGGAGTTCAATCTTGTATTTTCCGAGGGGTTTCATCTGGGAAATCATGTCAATCATTTATCACGAAATGAACAAACGATGAGATTCGTATACAAACATTATGGGTCCGATGCTTATTGGAAGACTATAAGTGGTTAGTAGATTCATGATGTATGATTACATTGATTAACAGATTTTCCTGTATTGAACGGAAGAAGAAAACTGGGAGAGAGGATGATTTTTATGGAAAAAGTAATTATAAAAGAAAAACTTTCTATGTTTACCGAACATTGGAGTCCAAAAATTGTCGGAGAAGTGAATGATGCACATGTGAAGTTAGCAAAATTGCATGGAGAATTTGTTTGGCATCAACATGAACAAGAAGATGAGATGTTTCTTGTCATTAAGGGGAAATTACTGATAAAATTTCGAGATAGAGACGTTTGGTTAAACGAGGGGGAATTTTTGATTATCCCTAAGGGTGTTGAGCATCTACCAGTAGCAGAAGAAGAGGTACATGTGCTATTTGTTGAGCCAAAATCTACATTAAATACAGGTGAAGAAGTGAATGAGCGAACTGTTTCTGAGCTTGAATCGATTTAAACAAATGTCATTCATTTTTCCCTCAAACTTTTTTTTCATGATAAAATAGGATGAAATTCATGTTCTGTGATTCAGTCAACGGATAAAAGGAAGGTAGTCTATGTCGATGGAAAACGAAAAAAACATTACGAGAATAGAACTAGATGGGAAAGAATTTATTCTCATTGGCACCGCGCATGTTTCCAAGCAAAGCGCCGAGCAAGTGAAAGCCGTGATTGAAGCGGAAAAACCAGATAGTGTTTGTGTGGAACTTGATGAGCAGCGCTATCAATCCATCATTGATGGAGATAAGTGGAAAAACACCGATATTTTTAAAGTTATTAAGGAACGAAAAGCAACTTTACTCTTAATGAATCTTGTTATTTCTTCATTCCAAAGAAGAATGGCAAAACAATTAGGGATTCAAGCGGGACAAGAAATGATTCAAGGAATTGAATCTGCAAAAGAAGTAGGAGCAGATCTTGTGCTCGCTGACAGAAATATTCAAATAACCTTTGCTCGTATTTGGAGCGGAGTGGGTTTGACTGGAAAAGCAAAGCTCATGATGCAATTGATTTATAGCATCTTTAGTAAAGAAACAATCTCAGAAGAAGAGCTTGAGAAAATGAAATCTCAAGATATGCTTGACTCGATGCTGAATGAATTCACAGAAACTTTTCCTAAGTTAAAAACGCCACTCATTGATGAACGTGATCAATATTTATCACAGAAAATCAAAGAGGCTCCTGGTAAGAAAATAGTCGCCGTTTTAGGGGCAGCTCATGTTCCTGGCATTAAACAAGAAATCAAGAAGAAACATGATTTAACCCGATTATCCGAGCGTCCGAAAAAGTCCATCTTGCCAAAAGTAATTGGTTGGGGAATCCCGGTCATAATCCTAGCGGTTATTACCTATACATTCCTCATGAATCCCTCTGCAGGGGTTCAGCAAACTTTAAGTTGGGTGCTTTGGAATGGTTCGTTTTCTGCGATTGGAACAGCGATTGCTTTAGGGCATCCTCTCGCAATTCTGACAGCGTTCGTAGCTGCACCGATTACTTCACTTAATCCTCTGATCGCTGCCGGCTGGTTTGCCGGATTTGTACAAGCTTATTTACGAAGACCTAATGTAGGCGACTTTGAAACACTTGCAGATGATGTGTTAACCATGAAAGGACTTTGGGGCAATAAAGTTACCCGAATTTTGTTGATCGTCGTATTAGCTAATGTCGGGAGTTCTTTAGGAACTTTTATCGGGGGAGCCGATGTAGTTCGATTATTTTTAGAAAATTTGTAAGAGTATTTTTAAAAAAGCTATTTCGACTTGTTAACTCCGTTGAAATAGCTTTTTTATTGTGGAAATCTAAGGATAGAAAGCTATTGGAGTAGAATTATTTTTCAACTAATCTTTGAACTCTCTTCATTTTTTTAGGCTCTTCGCTATTTAGTGTTGACAAGACAATTTTCTAGGGTTCAATTGATGCTACCATTTTAGCTTAATGTCAGGATTCTACATATTGATTAAAACAAGCGAAAAACCAAACCGGACAAAGGAATGAGTTCAATTGCTCGCTCAGCATTCACCACCTGTTACAAGAATAATTGATTGAGTTCTGAAACCTACATAGTTGTTTGAACTAAATACTAAATAGCGAAGAAGCTTTTTTTAAGTAAATTAGTAAATATATGATAGATTTATCAAAAGATATTCCTGTTAATGTTGTAGTTGGTGGAAATCCTGCAAAAATCATTAAAAAAAATTGACTTGTAGATAGAAGTTGTGAGTTATTTGAATCATTTTTTCCTTTGGCTATTGAATGCTAAAGGTTTTTTTTCAGTATTGTGGGAAAAGTATCAGAATCAAAAAGTCTAGTAAATTCAAAACAAAAGGTCAAGTCTATCAATCAATACGAATCTTAAAATCCAAAAAAAGCACCATTTCAGGAGCGCAGCATGCTACACCCCCAAAATGGCACTTCAACTTTAATGTATCGTTTCCTAGCTAGCTTTCACCTGACTAACAATACCCTGTTTTTTTTGAGTTAGTTTGTCAACGATAGAAGTAATCGCACCATCACCAGTTACGTTGCAAGCTGTACCAAAGCTATCTTGAGCCAGATACAAGGCTATCATCAATGAGGTCATGGTTGGACCAAATCCAAGCATCGTTTCAAGTAAGCCAAGCGCGGCCATCACAGCACCTCCAGGAACTCCAGGTGCAGCAATCATCGTAATTCCAAGCATCAAGATGAAGGGAAATAATTGACTGAACAAGAGGGCTTCACCTTGAATAAACATGACGGCCATCGCGCAACTCACGAGGGTGATCGTGCTACCTGATAGATGAATCGTCGCCAGTAATGGAACGGAAAAATCGGCAATACGTTCTCTTACTCCTAATTTTTTCGAGCGCTCCAACGTGACTGGAATGGTGGATGCAGAAGATTGCGTTCCAAGAGCGGTGAAATAAGCAGGAAGCATCTCTTTTATCATCATGAATGGGCTTTGTTTTCGAATGGACCCGGCAACAATGTATTGAAATAGTAAGAAGAGGCCGTGAAGGATCAAAATCAATACAAACACTTTAGCAAAGACAGACATGATTGTACTAACTTGTCCGCCTTGTGTCATGTTGGCAAAAATGCCAAGGATGTGCAACGGTAAAAGAGGAATAATGATTTTTTCAATGACAAGTTCAACGATCATTTTAAATTCATTCATTCCTTTTTGCAGTGCATCCCCTTTGATGGCAGCCATTCCTAGACCAAGCGTAAAAGCAATCAGCAGGGCGGTCATTACTCCCATGAGTGGAGGCATTTCAACTGTGAAAAATCCTTTTAATAGGGCTTCTTCGGGATTTTCGAAAGATGAAGAAGTTTGATTCACTAATAATGTAGGAAAAGTACTTTTTGCGACTGTAAACGCCAATAGTCCAGCTAAAACCGTTGAGCCGTATGCCAGAACCGTTGTTACACCGAGAAGTTTGCCTGCCCCTTTGCCCATAGTTCCGATTCCTGGCGCAATAAATCCAATGATGATTAATGGAATCGTGAATCCAAGAAAATTACCAAATAACCCATTAAAGGTAGCCAAAAGTCTTACGAACTCCTGGGGCGAAAACGCACCTACTACAATTCCAAAACTAATTCCTAAAAGTATTTTAGGCAGTAAACCAATCTTTTTCATTCGAGTGTCCTCCTAGAATATTCAAATGATTTCCTTAGAAGGATTATACATTGTTATCCCCAAAATAAGATATAGTTGATTGAATAGACGGAATTTTAAGTTTTTTGTTTATTCGATTAACTGATTAGATTCCAATCAAATTTCAGATTCGTAAAAAGAAATCCTCAAAGTAGAAGAGATCTACCAATTTGAAAAAGAGTTATTTAATTATAACCACTTTCCTTTTCACTCATAAAATAATTCAGTAGACATGTAATTTTCTTAAAGAGTGAGGGAATGAAAGGCACTTTAACCGCCAAAGAATATGATACTTGGATACCTATTCTTACCTTGAAACAATCTGGTAATTTTCGAACAGTTCAAGTGAAAGGGTAGAGATTGCTGAGAGTTTGAGATGGTTAAGCTGTTCGCTTACTTTCGTGATTTAGGATGCACAAAAGTTGTGGTATAATTTGGTCAATGAATACTAGGGAGTTGAATAAAATGAGCAAGATTGAAAATAAACAAGTAAAAAGTATCTCCGATCAATTGGAAATTATTTCAGCAAAAATAAATGAGTATAAACGCCGAAATTTAAAGCTAGATATGTCGAGAGGAAAACCTTCTTCTGAACAGCTCGATCTCTCAGTAGAGATGATTACTAATTTATCTGCAGAAGATCTCTTTCATAACGGAACAGATTATCGAAATTACGGTGGCCTTGATGGCATTCCGGAAGCGAAAGAATTGTTCGCTGACGTCCTTGAAGTAAGCAAGGACGAAGTGATGATTGGCGGAAATTCAAGTCTGAATCTCATGTACGATACGATTTCAAAAGCCATGTCTCATGGGGTTTATGGCAGCGAAACAGCATGGGGTCAACTTCCTGTTGTTAAATTTCTGTGCCCAAGTCCTGGTTATGATCGCCATTTTTCCATCTGTGAACTATTTAATATTGAAATGATCGTGATTGATATGCTCCCGACAGGACCAGATATGAATCAAGTGGAAAAGCTCGTTAAGGAAGATGATTCAATTAAGGGGATTTGGTGTGTTCCTAAATATAGTAATCCAGATGGTATTACGTACACCGATGAAACCGTCGACAGACTCGCAGAAATGGAGACAGCTGCAACGGATTTCAGAATATTTTGGGACGATGCCTACACTGTTCATCATTTAACAGAAACTCCAGATACGGTGAAGAATATTTTAACTAGCTGTAAAGCAACTGAAAATCCTCATCGGGTATTTATGTTTAGCTCTACTTCGAAGGTTACCTTCCCAGGTTCTGGGGTAAGCGTGATGGGTGCAAGTCCAGAAAATTTAACTTTCCTCAAAAAATTAATGTCGATTCAAACAATTGGTCCGGATAAAATCAATCAACTTCGTCACGTTCGTTTTTTGAAAAATGTGCAGAATTTATCTAATCACATGAAAAAGCATGCCGCCATCATCAAACCAAAATTTGATCTTGTCTTAAGCAAACTAGAAACAGAATTAGGTAATCAAAATTTGGCTACTTGGCATAAACCGAATGGCGGATATTTTATCAGCCTTAATACGTTAGATGGCTGTGCCAAGGAGGTCGTTAAGCTGGCAGCTGAAGTGGGTGTCACTTTGACAAACGCTGGAGCAACTTTTCCTTACCAGAATGATCCACGAGACCGGAACATTCGTATTGCTCCTACCTTTGTTTCGCTGGAAGAACTTGATAAAGCGATAGAAGTGTTATGTCTTTGTGTACAAATGGTAAGTTTGAAAAAGTTGTTAGCAGAAGGATAATATCGAAATCCTCTCCATATTTTTTAAAGAAAATTCATTATATATACTCTTTATCATAGTTGGAATATCTATTGGAAAATACCCAATTATTGTTCATATTAAAAGGCTGTTTTCTCAATACTTGTGGCTTTTCGGATCAGTTTATCACCCATGAAATTGCCACGATGTATACGAAAAGAGGCAAATAAAAAAAGCTGTTATAGAGGAGAAATTCTTATGAGTATTGAAAAGACTAAGAAAATCGGTCAAATTCAATGGCGTGATCTCACGGTCGAGCATGCTGAAGCAGTGAAGAATTTCTATTGCAAGGTAATTGGTTGGGAATCCAGTCCTCATAGGATGGGAGATTATCATGATTTTGAAATGAAGACTCCAACTGGAGATGTAGTCGCAGGTATTTGTCATGCAAAAGGGGGAAATGCAAATCTTCCACTACAATGGTTGATGTATGTTAATGTAGAGGATGTAACGGAAAGTGCCAAGGTATGTGTTGAAAATGGCGGTCAAATTCTAGATGGACCACGACTAATGGGGCAAACGTTATTTTGTGTAATTCAAGACCTGGCAGGAGCGGTTTTAGCGATACATGAATAATTGTGCGGACAGAAAAAGATGAGGGATTCCTCGTCTTTTTCTTTAATAAGAAGTAGCCGTGAACATAAGAAATGATTTAACGTTTCAAACACCGTAAAAATAAATAATATATTTATTAGGCTCTTTTTGTATATATTGATGCTATTAACCTTGCTTTTTAAATAAGGCTGTTTTCGCAAAGATTGTGGCTTTTCGAATAAAAAGGAATCCCTTGACTTGTATGATTTCTTGCTCTTTTCCTAATGAAAAATTCTTCATTTCTAGATAAAAAAGAAGAAATCAATCGAAAAAACCCTACTGCCTTTTTTTCTTTGTGTCAAGAGCAACAATGTATACGAAAAGAGCCTTCGATTAAGAATAAGACCTTAGATTTGTAAGACTTCGCGCTTTTATCCTAACAAGAAAATTTTGATTTCTAAATAAAAAATAAGGAAAACCTCGAAAAAAACATACTGCCTGTTTTTCTTTGTATAAGGAGAAACAAATTTTATGCACAGAGTCTTACGTAAACATCAATTTTTGCAGATACTCTAATAAAATAATTATGAAAAGGTGACCGAAAACCAAGCTAGATCATTGTTTATAGACTAGTCCTAAAGGCAATTAACTTTTCGGAAAGAGCCTTGAATAAAAAAACACTGCGAACGATCAATTAGGTTACTTTTTAACGAGAGAGGGTAAGATGAAAGTAAAGAATATTAAGAAAGATTGAAGGTATGATCAGGAATGAAACACTTACATAAACAAAATATCTGGCTAGGGCGATTTCTTGCATCTGATCCTGGCCGTAAACGATTTCAACAAGCAGGAAAAGCAACTATTAGTTTAGTATCTGCATCGATGACAATGGTCGTATTATTAAAAATATTTGGTGCGGGTCCCATTACACCAGCCATCGTGTCTGGTATCGCTGGATTGATCGGAATCTTTTTTGTTATGGACGACTCGATCACGAAGAAAAAGGCTACCACTTGGTGGGTTGGAGGAGCGGCAGTGATAGGGATTACCCTTGGAGCAATATTGGCCTCCTCTCCATTTATCTTAAATGTCTTCATGCTGGGGACCATTTTTAGTGCTTTTTATTTTTCAGTATACGCGATCCGTTATTTTTCGATTGGAACAACGGTATTTTTAACGATATATTTCTCATCCATATTGCAGTTGGATGCTACCCACCTTTTTTGGTTTTATATTGGCATCCTTATAGGTGTTATTTATGCGTATTTATTTAATTTCATTGTGTTTAAAGAGTCCTTCCATATGCTTAGGCGAGGGATGCGCTCTTTTCATATACAATCAAATTTGACGTTTTCACTCCTTATGGAAATGATTGAGGAACCTGACTCAAGTGAGAAAGTAAAAAAGCGCTTAGCAAAAAACGTCCTTGTCCTAAATGAATACGCTAGAATCGTAGCTGCGGATATAAATGATGATGATTTACGAAACTTATGGCCAGGTATCCAAGCTTCTCAGTTACGGCTTTACGTTTTTGACACTGAAATGCTGATTCAAACCATAATGGAATCGATTGAACGTCTACAGGAGCTTGAGGAATTACAATCCACTGAAATCCGAAATTTATTGGTATGGGTCATTTCATCTCTTCGAGACGCTGAGGTGTTATCCCCGAACTATGAAACTCAACTTCTTAGGGAAGCGGAAACCGCAGTTCAAGCACTTAGACTTCTTCTAGCGGATGCATTGAACACAGAAGAAAAACCTCCAGACTGGGTGTACCCTATACGCCGAATCGAATCAATTGCCAATCATGTTGTTGAAGCCGCTTTTACCATACAAGAGTCGCTCAGAAATTTTTCTGAGGCTGCACTGTCTGTTGAAGTATCTGAAATAGTGGAGGAAGAGTATGTTGTTCATAACAACGAAGAAACAAAAACGTTAAAAACATCAACGAGAAAAGCGATTCAAGCGTTAGTAGGAGGAACGCTCGCAATTACGCTTGGTGTAATGATTGCCCCTGCTCAACCCTATTGGGTTTTATTAACGACCTTTATTATTAATATGGGAACCGAGACAGTCGGACGAACGTATGTTAAAGCTTTTCAACGCTCTGTCGGTACAGTGCTCGGAGCGATTATCGGCTTTTCTGTAGCGAGCCTAATTACTGGTTATTCTGAGCTTGAAGTAGTTCTCCTATTTACTGTATTATTTCTTGCTTTTTACTTTTTTACGATTTCCTACACGCTAATGAGTTTGTTTATTACCATGCTGATTGCATTTATGTATGATTTATTATTGGGTGGAATTAGTATGCAATTGATGGGTGCCCGTGTCATTGATACGATTATTGGCGCTACGATTGCCTTATGTGTGTCGGCTTTTGTTCTTCCGAAGAAAACAAGTGACAAGGTGACCGAGGGAATCGACGAGTTTCTGGAAGAACTGTCTAGTTACCTAACAGCTTATCTTGCTAGTTTTTCGAAAAAAGAAGAGACTGTCCTAACCGATCAAGCTTTCGCTCTCGATTTGAAAATGAAAAATATGAGGGAGGAAGCACAATCGCTATTACTTCGACCTGGAGGCAGGACTCGTTCTGGAATCGGACGCTGGATTACAGTTATGACAGCTATAAATTACTACGCAAAGCATCTATTAGCTTCCTCGCATCGGCAAGTTTCTGATCAAACAAGCCTAGAAATATTGCAGGTTCTTCAAATAACAGAATCAAAATTGAAGGAAAATATACAAAGTGTACAAGAAATGATTCAGGAAAAAGAAACCTCAGTGGATCTTTGGAGTTTAAAACGAGAACGAGAATCCATCGAAACACTGTCACCAAACAGACTGCACTGTCAAATAGATTATATTCATCATCTATATTATATTTGGCGAATAAATCGCTCGATTCTTGCCCTTGGGAAGGAATTGGGAGCAGAGATAAAGAATTAAGAGGAAAAGGGAAAATGGACAATGTTCCTTTTTCTCTTTTTTTTCTGATATGAGAGAGAAATAGCCAATTTGTCTAGAGGGGGAGAAATCTTCATGCGTATATTTTTTGTATTGGTCGTGATTGTGTTGCTATATTCAGGCTGTTCGTCAACTGAAAAGACCACATCCTCAGATAAAGCGGTGGCTGTGAATCCTTATGAAACTGCAGAGCTTTCATTTGATGCAGATGTAGGAAACATTGTCGTTGTGTATGATGCACAACAGTATGAGAATGGCCGGTTTAAAGTCATTATATCGTTGAGAAACCTTGATCCTGCAAAAATGTACTCAGTGACACTTGAACGTGAAGGTGGAGGGTTCGTTGCCTTTGGTCCCAAACACAATGTGGAAATTCAAGTAGGGTCGATAAGGGGGGATACATTTTTTCAACCGAATGCAAATGGTGATTTAGCGATTACTGTGGAAAATCCCGTCAGAATTTTGTCGCGTGAGAAAGAAGCGAAGATTATGATTAAAGAGAAGGATAGTAGTGAACCATTTTCCTCGTCAAGCTTTCTTTTCAAAGGCAAATAGAGGGAGTATGACTGTTAACATAGATTGCAATTCTGGAATAAGTAACTCTTTTTCTGGGTAGAGTCAAATTTATCAACTTTAGATTGCGTTTATTCATGTTTAATAGACTGAATTTTCATTAAATTAATCGATATCCCTGTTGGAGAAATCATGAATATGCCATCAGGAAGAGTGTTTAACTTTGCAAATTTTAACTAGGTTTCCGAAAAGAATTCTCTCACTTCAAGGAATGTGAAGGGCGTAGCCCAATGAGTATGTGGGAGATGAATTTTCGGTTGGCGTCAGCCAAAGTATTTGTAGCTATTAGCAAATTATGTTAAAATCAGTCTGTACATACAGAAAGTTTGATAACATAATGAAATTAGATAGTAATAAACATTCAGTCTTTCTTTTGCACTATCATCTAGTATTGGTAGTGAAATATCGTAGACAAATATTTGATGATAGTATGTCAAACTATGCAAAAGATATTTTTGTGAGAATAGGCCAGTCGTATAATATTTCGGTTGAAGATTGGAATCACGATAAAGACCATATACAGGTCATGTTCAATGCACATCCTAATAGTGAATTATCTAAGTTTCTAAATGCTTATAAGAGTGCCAGTTCTCGATTGATAAAACGTGACTATCCCTTGGTTCGTAAAAAGCTTTGGAAAGAAACGTTTTGGTCAAGAAGCTTCTGTTTGATTACAACGGGCGGTGCTTCCATAGAATCAGTCAAACAGTCCATTGAAAAGCAAGGTAGGAAGTAGGTGTTGGTAATGTTGAAAGCATATAAGTATCGTCTCTATCCAAATAAGGAACAACGAATATTGTTCGCAAAAACCTTCGCATGTGTGCGTTTGGTGTATAACAAAATGCTTGCTGATAGAATCAATTCTTATAAAAAATCTCAAGAATGCATAGACAAATCTATTAAACATCCTACTCCTGCACAATATAAAGCTGAATTTCCGTTTCTAAAGGAAGTGGATAGCCTTGCTTTAGCAAATTCACAAATTACTTCCCAAGAAGCACCCACTTCAAACGACCCGTAAAGGTGTTAAGTCGCGTGTAGTTCACGTTGTTTGATTTAACGATAATGTTGACGTTAGGAAATAAACATGGTAAATTTTAATTCACATATTAAATGTTACCTTTTAGTAACTTGTTTAAATGAAGGAAGTAAGGTTTGTTAATATGTTAACAATGTTCGTTCGGTCAGTGAACACTGTTTTTATAGCAATAGTCGAAGGAAAGAATTCTTGATTTGGGTACCAAGATTAGGAAAGAAGGTAGATATTAAATCAAAAATCAGTAAAAGGCAGGAGAGGGCTTCTTCTTTTCGTTAGGCTGTTTTCGCAAAGTTTGTTGCTTTTCGAATCAGTTTATCATCTATGATATAGCTTTGTTTCGGGTATCATTTCGTCTGTTTTTGAAGGAATTCAACAGTGAAATGGAAGATTTAATCAAAAATAATATGAAATAGCCACAATGTATACGAAAAGAGCCTTTCATTTATAGGTAAAAGTTGAACTTCCCACCACTTACTCATTGGGATACGCCCATCTCATTCCTTGAAGAAGGAGGTATTCTCGCCTCTCTTAGATAAAAAGTGATGTTTGAATATAAAGGAGGAAAAAAGATGTCTGCAGAAGAAAAATATCATGTGATTGCTGAACATTTTGTTCTAACTGAGAACGCAGTGAAAGGATCGATGTTTGGAGCGAAATGTCTCAAACGGAACCGAAAAGTGTTCGCGATGTTTCATAATAATGAAATGGTGTTTAAGCTACCAGTGGAAAAACAAGAACAGTTACTATCTTCAGAAGAAGGAAGTCCGTTTGAACCGATGCCTGGTCGTGTGATGAATGGATGGATCTCGGTTTCTGACCAAAGAAAATGGGAAGCTCTAGCTGCTGAGGCACTGGTTTTCGTAGCTGTTTAGGAAGAGGTTCTCTTTTTGTTAGGCTCTTTTCGTATCCATTTTGTCTATTTTAACGAAATCCTCTATTTCACAGTTAATTTCCATGAAAAACAGACGGATCCAGCTACGGTGGCTTGCGGCTCGGGGTCAAATGAAAAACCCTCCAGCGATGCAGGCATCACCTCCGAGTTCTTCATTTGCCTGACGCCGCAGGGCAGCCACTTCCGCTTTTCGTGATCCAGCTGCAGTGGCTAGGGACTCGGGCATTTGTCAGCCCCCTTCGTGAATCAGGATTCACTACGTGTTCTGCCAGATGCCTGCCGTCCCTGAGCAGCCACTTCCGCTTTTCGTAAAAAATGCCCCAAACTAAACTGCATCATAGATTTTCAACTGATACGAATAACAACAAACTTTGCGAAAACAGCCTTTTTATAACTGAACTTACGATTAGTTTCCTCTCATTTAGAATCTCGTATTTTCAATTGTGTCCATTTTGTAAGTTCTCTCGTACGCACCGGAACAGGAGTGGAAATGGGTGGAAATTTAAAATTCGGATTGATAGGAGAATGGAAGAGAGCAGGATGAAGTATCAAAAGGACTAAAGAGCTTTCATAGATTCCAAGATAGTTTGATTATTGAATGGTGACTCATCGGGTTCACAGTTAATTAATTTGATGGTAGATTCTATCCTTTTAGGCTCGAACACAGGGTTGCTGCTCTAGTCCGTCATAATACTTACATAAATTGTAAAGTGGAGCGAAGCAACCCATTTTAAGCTTTCTCTAAATATCGATACAGTGTTGTTTTGCTGAGTCCTGTCATTTCGGTAATTTCTTTAATTGAATAGTCTTTACTCTTATACATTTTAATTGCAACCTCTACTTTATCTTCTCTCTTGGTAGGTCTACCACCCTTTTTCCCTCTGGACCTTGCTGCTTGCAACCCTGATTTTGTCCGTTCTCTAATGATATCTCGTTCCAGTTCTGCAATACTTGCCATGGTACGAAAGAAGAATTTCCCAATGGCTGTCGAGGTGTCAATATTATCGGTAATGGACACAAAGTGAACATCCATATCACTAAATTTCTGTAAGGCATCTAGTTGCATATCTAAATTCTGTTTTTCTGTACTGACACGAGCATAACCAAAAATCACCATTTACACTTTCTTTAGACTTATTGTCATGCGTGTTGATTAACCAATAAAATCTAAAAAATAATACCAAAAAGCAAGAGTGTTGATTAACCAATTAAATCCATTAAAAAACTACAAAAAAGGACGCCCTTTTAGTAAAATTGTTGTTACGACACAAACAATTTAAAAAGGAGCGTCCCTATGAAACAGTCTACCACTTTCCCAAATTTGATTCAA
>NZ_JAYKTS010000020.1 GCF_037024155.1 Bacillus sp. 2205SS5-2 | reverse complement strand
ACCCCGAGCCTCAAGCCACTGCAGCTGGATCATGAAAAGCGGAAGTGGCTGCCCTGAGGCGACAGGCAAATGAAGAGCTCGGAGGTGATGCCTGCATCACTGGAGAGTTATTCATTTGACCCCGAGCCTCAAGCCACTGCAGCTAGATCACGAAAAGAGCTTAGATGAAAAACAGTGTCAGCATTGAAGACTGACACTGTCCGTTTCATCCAAATTTATTCAATCGTAATGTCCGTCACATTTCGCTCAAGTAATCGCGCGCCTTTGACAGCAACAAATTGGCCTGAAGTGCTTTGAAACACATTATTCGCAATCATTATCTCCATCGCTTGCTTCACTTCCGTTTCATTCACTGGCTCATTTGGGTCATCTAATGTTAGACGAGCGGTTTTTCCTTCATCCGTTACGAATTGAAGCTCTAATGATTTAGCCATATCCATTCCCCCTTTCTAAGTTATCTTTGCTGTTGAACCCCCTTATTCGTTGATGTCATAAGCATCATTTTTCTCTACATTGTAAAGGGATTTTGAACTTAAGCCTGCAATAGCTTGTACAGATGCATAAATCTCATCTGGCGTCGCATCCAAACGAATGTTACTGTAGGATTTCCCTTTAAAAACCGGCTTTCCTTCCCCGTCTACACCATGATCAAATTCAAGACGTAAGCGAGAATCTTTCAAATCAGCTGTCGCCATCTTCAACACCTCCTTTCCCCTTTTATATAGGAATTAGGAAAAGAGAAAAGACACCCTAACGAGCTCGTTTTCCGGTTAAACTTAGAAGACCATTCTATCACCCCCTCCAAACTCGGGAGAATAGAGGGAACCCTTTATTTTTGCAATAAATTTTGTTCAAATCCATTTGAACAGATGTCACCGAAACCACCCTTTAATCAGAAATTATATTTTCCTGAAAAATTTAATAAAAAAACCTGAAGCTAATTGCTTCAGGTTTTTTTATTATTGCAGTTTTCATAAGGCTGTTCTCGCAAAGATTGTGGCTTTTCGTATTAGTTTATAATCTATGATTTAGCTTTGTTTCGGGCATCATTTCGTCTATTTTTGATGAAAATCAAGAGTGAAATGGAGGATTTAGTCAAAAATCAGATGAAATAGCCACAATGTATACGAAAAGAGCCTTTCATAAAGATTGTCTCTATTAGCCCTAGAGGTTAATTATTGATGGATAAGAGATCAGTAATCTTATGCCATCAGGTTTTATTTGCTAGCACAACAAGGTATGCAAAAAGAGCTCTTTTTATTAACCGTTCAGTTCTTTTTCAATACTTGAGCGAGATAGGCCAACCGCTTCTAAAGTGTTAGCAATTTTCTCATCTGCTTCAGTAAATTTAGCATTTGCCTCGTCTAATGACATTTCGCCTTCTTTTTTCAGTTCTTCAGCTTTTAGCTCATAAGAATCAACTAATGTATCTAGAGCTGATTGAATATCCTCTTTATGTTCTCCTAGCTCATCAGATAGATCTATCGAACGAACAGCTTCTGCTGATTGAGCTGCGGAGTCAACGGCTGCGGCTTTTGCCGTTTGAAGTTCTTCCCCTTCAAGCGTTTCCATAGATCCTTCAAATTCATTTAGGGAAATATCCGAACCATTTACAGTTACGATTAAATTTAAATAAGTATCCATCAATGCACTCTTAACTGCTTTTTCATCTGTCTGTTTTGTTTCTTCACCTGTTTTTTCGCTTTCTGCTTCGTTACTTCCACAACCCGCAACCACGATTATTAGTGCTGCAATGGCTAACCACCATAATTTTTTCATTCGTAATCATCCCTTCTTTGTATGTACTACTAACTTAAAACGGTCTTTTTCGTAATCGCTTTCTTTTTATATGAAGTAGGACCGTAATGTATCGTACCATTAGATTCCCTATGGGTAAAGAAGTTATTCGTGGTTTCACGAAAGTTTAAATTTTTTTAAAATAATGAATATTCTACTATTCACTTACCCTTTCTCCTCTTCAAACACAATGTCAACGCCATTCTTTTCTCCAATCTCTTTAATGGATTGATCATGTTTCTCATAGAGTGCTTCCATTTCAGTGACGATCTCATCATATTGTAAAGATAGTTCCTCTTCCCCAGTTAAGTATGCTTCACGGTCAATTTTCACTGCTTTAATATTTAGATTGTAGGCTTGAACGATAAGCTTTTGAGTGTCTATAAGTGCTTCTTCTTTTAACTGTATAGACTCGATATCCTTTATTGCCTGTTTATAAGCTGGAATATATTCTTCTTCTATATACGCAAATGCTTTGTCATTATCTTCTTCGTCTACGTATTTCGATTTGTATTTTTGTTCTTCTAAATCTAACCTCCCTACCACTTCATTCATAGATTCAATATACTTATTGATCTCCTCTCTAATTTGATTTTTCTCTAATAACTGACACCCTGTCATTAAGAGAAGCACTACTACCGAAACTAAGAGTCTCATTTTATTCATCATCTTCCCTGCTTTCCTGACTGCCTATTTCTGTTTAATATGCCTCAATAGCTGAGTTGATATTATTTGAATAGAATATTTGCTTACGAATTGACCAAACTTAAATAAAAGCATCTATTGCTGAGGACGAAAAAACAAATAGGTTTATTCCTAATTCCTTCAGCCGTGAACTTGATCAAAAGTTGAAGGTGGAGAATTACTCAAGTCTCTCCATCTAAAAAATCAGTATAGCCACACTAAACTTTCTCAAAATCACTTACTTTTTTCAGTTAAATTGATGCCGATTCTAAATCGAACGCCTTCCTTATTTAGGATTGAAAAACATCATCACGTTCTGCCTTTTCCTAGCAAATATTTCAGCAAATTCGAATAAGAGAGGAAAATATTTTTAGTACCAATCACTATATTCACCCAACATACTATGGAAATTCTCTCTAAAAGATTCCAAGAGGAAATAGACATTTATTAAGCAATGTCTAGCTTATTTCCTCATACATTCAGGTCTTTTTTTAAGGATCTTTTCGTATATATTGTGGCTATTTCATCTGATTTTTGATTAAATCACCCATTTCACTGTTGATTCCCATCAAAAATAGACGAAATGATGCCCGAAACAAAGCGATATCACCATTTATAGACTGGTTCGAAAAGCAACAATCTTTGCGAAAACAACCTTTTTTAAAGAAGGCGGTTTACGCAATAGTTGTGGCTTTTCGATTAAGAACAACTCGAAATAACCATATTGTTTGTTTTATCTACGTGCTAGGCGCAACATAGTTCTCGAAAAGAGACTTAAAGAATTAATAAGGGAGGATTCTGTATGGCTAAAGTAGTTTTATATCTGATGGTAGTGATTCCTTGGTTATCATTATTTTTATGTAAGAGGGAATCTGTAAGGCGATTTATGCCAGTTGCAATTTTAGCCTCCCTCTTAGTAACCATGGTCTTTGAAATGGGGTATGTTTTTCAGTGGTGGATCGTCCAAGAAAAGCTCGTACCTTGGGGAGAAATCACAAGCTTCCCTTTAACTTATGGAGTTTTCATACCTGGAACTATATGGATTTTCCATTTTGTCTTCGATAAATCTTTTTTAATTTACATCATTAGTAATGGACTCATCGATAGTGTCTATGCTTTCATTGGTTTGAACATTTTAATAAGAATAGGGATCTACGAATTAGATAGAATGAGCCCTTTTGGTATCTTTCTAATCATGATGGTTTTAGCTGTTATTATTTATGGGTATCAAAAATGGCAGGATAAAGTTGGATTCAATGAGCAAGATTGACTTTTTATCCCCTATTAGCGATTGTTATTTACTTTTGATCCTAATATCAGATTATCAACGATATCCTTCTATTATCTCATCACCATTCTGGAATAAAAATAGACGACTCTCATGAAAGATTCCAATTAGGTTTTTTTTATTTTTCAACTACTTAAAAATGTACTTTTGTAATCTAACACCCCCCTCTTTTTCAATTTGCCAGACAAATCCCATCTTCCTTTTGGTTAAATGAAAAATTTGTAATCCAAGAGCCGGATTTTTAAGCAAAAGCAACAATATATAGGTGTAGAGATCATTTTCAAAACGTGACCATAAAAAATGACTGATTTTATATTTATCAAATTTTTTAATCCACACACGGAAATAAGAAGCCAATGACACATGAAATGGAGGATCATTGGCTTCTAAATCACCTGAATGACAGTTTTTGAGTAGCCATGATAAGACAAGAATATAGTGTATGTATATACTGATAAATTCTCCTTTAAATAATATTTAAATATACATATTATGGAAAGTAGTATTTTCCTTGAGCTTGGCAAAAGAAAAAAGTCTATAGAATTATTCTGATGAATGGCACATATTTAATGAGCGCTTTGAATTGTTAGTTTTCACTGTATGCTCAATCCGGTCATTCTTCTTTAATGTTTGCTACTATAAAAAAACTGACCTAATAATAAGCTGTTTCTTTATCTCATCTACTAAGGATAACGAGTTCTGGTTAAATAGGCTCGCAACATATTTTCTTCCTCCAGATCTACATCATCAATGTGAAATATAGTAGGGAAAGGCCCATACATATCCATGATACTACCGTAAATAGAACCACAATCACATTTTCTGTCCATCCATACTTAAGACTAAAGTGATAGTGGATTGGTGTCATCCTAAAAAGGCGTTTTCCTGTTTTTTTAAAAATAAAAACTTGGACAATGACAGAGAGCTGCTCAGCCAAGTACACAAAAAATAGAAGTGGAATGAGAACTTCTACTTTCTCAATGACTGCAAGAAAGGCTAACGAACCTCCTATTGCCATCGAACCCGTATCTCCCATAAAAGCTTTTGCAGGATAAATATTATATATAAGAAACCCCACTAATGAGACCCCCATCACTATACTGAACAGCTGCACTTCAGAACTGTCAGAAATAAAGAAAAAGAAAAAATAGGAGGGGATGGCCACCATTCCTAATAGCCCGTCCATACCATCAGTAAAATTTATGGCGTTCGTGGTACCGACGATATAAAGCGAGATCACGCTTAAATAAATATACAAAGGCATGTTTAACTCGATTGAATCCGTGATGTTAATTGACTCTGGCAACTCCATTCCTAATAGGGCAATCAACAAAAAAGTGATTGTTAGTCCAAATTGAAGAATCAACTTTGTTTTTCCTGAAATTCCTGCAGGATTTTGTTTGGATGCTTTCCACCAATCATCTGCAAACCCAATACTCCCAAATAAAACAAAGATACTCACAAGGTAAATCATAATAAGAGTGGGTGAAAATAGGACAGATATGAATGTGCCGATAAAAAAAACAAGCCCTAACATTAATGGTGTGCCCCTCTTTTCTTGCTGATCTTCTGGTAATTCATCTCGAATGGGTTGGATAAGGTTCCACTTCTTTAGTATGAATATAAGAAACGGGGACAACGAGCTGATTAATATAAAAGACAAAATAGCGGGTAAGATGAACTGTACCACGAAAAAACTCCTTCAAAATATTAATAGTGAAGCAACTCTTTAATAAAGGCTTTTTTCGCAAAGATTGTGGCTTTTCGAATTAGCCCTCAATTCGTGATGAAGAATGACTTCGGGCAACATTTTTAATCCGAAATGAGGGAAGAATAGAGTGTTTCCATCCTTTTTTGTATGCTACAGCAACAAAGTATGCGATAACAGCCTAATAAAATGAATGATTTCCTCTGGTTTCTCTTTCCACATCAGATGTGTCGTATCTCTCAAAAAAAAACAGCTTCCTATTTGTGATATATTGGCCTGGTCTTCAATCAACTTCTCCCACATCTCTTCAAAAGAACGTGCTTCATCCTCAGGAATTCCTGCTTTGACTAATTTTTGTTGGCAATATTTTCGGTCTCTCCCTAACGCGATGACGGGAAATCGAAGGACAGTTTGCTTCCTTTTGATTCTATTTGCATCTTCTCTCCAATTTTCAACTTCTTGAGCCATTACTTCATACAATATGGGGGAACATGGAAATGAAAGAAGTTCTTGCTGAATTTCTAAAGGATAGTGCTTTTGATCTTGTGTTAATATCAACGCATTTTGTTCCTTTAATTCCTCCGTTGTAAAACTGGCTTGTTTTCGACAATAATCGATCCACGCTTCATCACTACTCTCCTCATCCATCACAGGAAGCACTAACTCATCTAATCGATCCATCTCTACAGAGGAACTATCTACTAAAAGAACCCCTTTGACCTGTTCAGGATAAGTTGAAATAAAATCTTGAATAATTAGACCACCGTAGGAATGACCTATGAAAAACACTTTTTGATTAATCTGCAAAAACCGAAGTAATTCCTTTAAATCTTTAACTGTTTCCATCGTGGAAGGTTCCTCCTCCCCCTTGTCGCTTTTTCCAAGACCTTTTCTATGAACAGCAATCACCCTTGCAAATTCACTTATGCGATTGATCAATGGGTACCACTCGTAGATGGAGGAAAACATACCAGGGAGAATCACAATGGTGGGCCCAACTGATCCCTTTGTAACAATTTCAAGCGTACCTTTTGATAAAGCAATCAACTGTTGCAGTGATCTCACTCCTTATTTTATTCAGTTGAAATCCAATTAAGACAGACAGTAGTCTCTTTCAAAAAAAATAACTGAATCTTTCAATTTATTTATCATTATACAATCTTTCTCAAGAAATTGTAAAAAACATTCGAAAGGAGAATCACTGAGAGTCATCGTACTAAGCTCATAGTTTTCTCCTCTTCTGGGAAGCATACTAACAGTAGAGAACAATAGGGATCTGGCGAGGTGGATAAATGGAAAAAACAACAAAAGTATTTTGGATATCAATCGTAATCGCAAGTGCGTTTGTGGGTTGGGGGGTAATCAGTCCCACCTATTTAGGAGAAGTGATGAGTTCAACGAAAGCCTATTTTTTAGATACATTTGGCTGGTTTTACCAACTCTCTGCTACGTTCTTTCTAATCTTCGCGCTTTACTTAATATTTAGTAAATATGGAAAGATCAAGCTAGGAAAGGATGAGGATAAACCAGAGTTCAAACGTGCCACTTGGTTTGCGATGCTTTTTAGCGCAGGAATGGGGATTGGGCTATTATTTTTCGGTGTCTCGGAACCGATTTCTCATTTTGCTAACCCACCTATTGGTGAAGGGGGGACGCCTGAAGCTGCGAGAATTGCCTTGCGATACACTTATCTTCACTGGGGATTTCATGCATGGGCAATCTATGCAACCATTGCTTTAATTCTAGCTTATTATAAGTTTCGAAAAGGATTGCCAGGATTATTGAGCATTACCTTAATTCCACTAATCGGTGATCGAGCAAAAGGTCCAATCGGGGTTCTCGTCGACGTGGTAGCGGTATTTGCCACCATATTCGGAATTGCGGCATCGCTTGGATTAGGCGCTGCTCAGATTAATAGTGGACTCAGTTATGTTACCAATATTCCAACTAACTTTACCGTTCAATTGATTATTATTGGTATTGTCACATTATTATTTATCTTATCCGCTGGAACCGGTATTCAAAAAGGAATAAAGTACTTAAGTAACGCGAACTTGATTCTTGCTGTTATCTTGCTTGTAGTCTTCTTAATTCTAGGTCCAACTAAATTCGTCTTGGATTTATTTACAACCTCACTGGGTGATTATGTCCAGAACCTCCCAAGTATGGGTTTACGCTTGGCTCCTTTTTATGAAGAGAGAGCCTCATGGATAAAAGATTGGACGATCTTCTACTGGGCTTGGTGGATTGCGTGGGCACCGTTTGTCGGTACTTTCATTGCAAGGGTGTCAAAAGGACGTACCGTAAGAGAGTTTGTGGTGGCCGTTCTTATCATACCAACACTCGTTTGTGCCTTTTGGTTTGCCGTTTTTGGTGGAACAGCTATCTTCTTCGATTATTTCGAAGGCACGAATATTGCTGCTCAACCTCTTGAAACCGGCCTATTCTACCTTTATGAAATGCTCCCAATGACCGGTCTGTTGGTCATTGTGACCCTGACATTAATTACAACGTTTTTTGTCACATCTGCCGATTCAGGTACCTTTGTCTTAGGGATGCAGACAACAAATGGCAGCTTAAACCCGCCCATTTTCGTAAAGGTAATTTGGGGATTATTCCTGTCAGCCTCTGCCATTGTCCTCTTGCGATCTGGCGGATTAGCAGCGATGCAAACCGCCATTATCGTAAGCGCTTTTCCACTCACTTTTGTGTTAATTGCTATGTCATTTGGCGTCCTAAAAGAATTCAAAAGAGAAATGCCTCCTAAAAAACGTGATCCTGGAAAAAGTCGCAATTTGTAAGAGGTCTTCCTTTTCAAAAACATCCCTTTCTTTTAAAAAGGGATGTTTTCTCATTCTTCCCCCAAGATAAACATCCTCTTCTTGTTGCTAACCATCCCAATCGCAATCTTGAAACAACCATAGCCAAGAATTCCACCTAAAGTATTTAAAAAAACATCGTCCACATCACCCGCGCCCACCCTCGATACATATTGTAAGATTTCAATGACAAGGGAAAAAGCACCCGACAGAAACAACACCTTTCTTAGACCCCGCATCCTCTTCCATATTAGAGGAACGAGCAAACCAAAAGGGGCGAAAGCCAATACATTGCCAAAAAAATTATCCATTACCATTTTTGGATGCAAAGGTCCAAACGTTGTAAAGTAAGCAATAATGGTTCGCAAGGGGACGATATTCAATTGACGATCTTGTAACGACAGAATATATGAACGGTATTGCGAAAAATAGAGCAAATAAAACAATAGTGCTAAATAACCAATAAAGAATAGATATAGACTCATTCGCAGATATGGTTTCATCGTATTATTTCCTCCTCCACCTTATCTAGATTACATGATATTTCGTTCAAAAAAAAGAGAGTTTGAATCATCCATTTACTTCTACTATAAAAGCTAAGCAACTGTGTAAATTACTTGACCCTTTTTATAGAGTGAGTATCCCTTGTCACTCTAAAGGTAGTACTCTATAATAAAATGGAACTTCCCACAGTGAGAACGAGGCTTCACTTAAGGGATAATTGGAAAATGGACGATAAAATGGAGTGATTTCAATGCTTGAAGGTTGGTTTTTATTATTTATTTTATTATGGGGTGTCATCCTCATTTCGCTCTTTGCCATCGGTGGCTATTTCATGTTTCGAAAATTCCTAAAAAGAATGCCAAAAGAAGACGGAAAATCGATTCTCGATTGGCAAGAACATTATGTAAATGAATCCATTGATTTATGGAATCCGGATCAAAAGTCGTTACTCGAAGAATTAGTTAGTCCTGTACCCGAATTATTTCGAGACGTCGCACGACAAAAAATCGCAGGTAAAATTGGTGAACTTGCCCTAGAAGAGAAAAGCCCGTCAATCTCTCAAGAGCAAGTAATTAGAGGGTATATCTTAGCTACACCTAAACGAGATCATAAGTTTTTGCGGAAGAAGCTAAAAGAAATGCACATCGATGTCTCTCCATATCAGCACTTATTTTAAAAGGACGTGAATTCATGACCGCTATCTTAGTCATCCCGATCATACTCTATTTAATGTTTTCTATCTTTGCCTTGTGGTTATGGAAGACGAAAAAGAAGAAAAAGGAACAATAAATGGAATTAGAAGTACTTTTATCTTCATTGAATTTTATATGATGGACAATCTATCGTTTGAGTTCACAGAATTATATCCCTTAGTAAATAACACCTAAAAAAGCTCAGAGTGATGGCTCTGAGCTTTTTTTCGAGACTTAACCCATTATTAAGAACCTTATCGAAGGAATGGATTAGGAACTAGCAATTCATCAAATGCCAATTAAGTACTTTATTCAATCTATATTTGAGTTAGAATTGTTTCGAACAGTTCCAGTAACAAAGCTGTTTTTTTCATCCTCTTTAACCTCCTACCCACGTTTTGTTTTCCAACCTAACGCTAAAAGAGGGATAGCTGAGAAAGGATTCTTCCTTAATCTGCTATCCTCCTTTATGGGTAAGGAATTTCAGCATGAATAACTTTACATCGTCTAGTTATCGGTACCTAACTATTTTAAACTTTATCTAACAATGGATACCTTCACTCGATTTTTTCCGAATTCAATCTCTTTCATATTCTCATATGATCCGACATCTAGCTTTTTCACCAGCACATTTTCACGAATTATACCTTCATTTTGAGCGATAGCTTTTTTCACATCTTCGTCCCCATCAAGAACTATGTCTACACGTAGGTCAATCGGTAAATCCTGTTGTTTACGTTCATCTTGGATTACTCGAATCACTTCCCGAGCCACTCCTTCTAAACGAAGTTCTTCCGAAATTACTGTATCTAAAACAACATGAAAGTCTTGATTAGACCCCATAGATAACCCAGTTTCTGCCACACGTTCGATATTCAGCAGGTCCGACGTTACTTCAATTTGACCGTTTACAGTAGGAACTATTACTTTTTGGTCTAGAACAACCTTTGCCGCTTCCTCATCCGATAGACTTTGTAAATATCCTTTCACCGCTCCGATGTTTTTCCCAAGAACAGGCCCCGCCGCTCTAAAGTTAAGTTTTACATCATATCGAACAAGATCGTCTGAAGATTGTTTTACTAACAAATTCTTCACGTTGATTTCATCTCTAATAATACTAGAATATTTATCAAGTGCTTTCCCTTTTTCCTGATCAACTGGAATGACGACTAATTCAGAAAGCGGCTGCTTTGTCTTAATTGCTTCTGCATTACGGACACCACGAGCTAATTCGACTACTTGTAGGACAGCCTCCATTTCTTGCTCTAATTGTGAATCCACTTCGCTAGGTTTGATTTTAGGAAAATGAGCAAGGTGGACACTTTCACCTGTTAAATTATAATGGATATCTTCAGCAAGAAATGGGATAAAAGGTGCTAAGAGCTGACTTAACCTCACAAGCACTTCATGTAGGGTATGATAAGCTGCTTTTTTAGTTTCTGACATGCCTTCTTTCCAAAAACGATCTCGAGAACGACGAATGTACCAGTTACTGATTTCATCAACATATTTTTCTAGCGCTTTCGCAGCTTTGGTAAAGTCATAATCGTCCAATGCTTCGCTAACGATAGCTGTTACACTATTTAATCGCGCTAGTACCCATTGATCAAGCAGCGTTTTCTCGCCAACTACATCTTTATCGAATCGATATCCGTCTATGTTTGCATAGAGAGTATAAAAACCATGTGTATTTACAAGCGTATCGATTATTTTCGATTTTGCTTCTATCACAACACGTTCAGAAAATCGCTTATTATTCCAAGGGGCACTGTCAGCAAGTAACGCCCAGCGGAAAGCATCGGCGCCGAATTTTTCAACAAGATCCATGGGGTTCAACGCGTTCCCTTTGCTTTTGGACATTTTACGGCCTTCTTCATCCAAGATATGTCCTGTTGACAAGACACGCTTGTAGGGGACCTTGCCTGTAAAAAGCGTCGAAACAGCCAGCAAGCTATAAAACCAGCCTCGTGTTTGGTCAACTCCTTCACAGATGACATCTGCAGGGAATTGTTTTTCAAATTGATCTTTATTTTCAAATGGATAATGATGCTGGGCAAACGGCATTGACCCACTATCAAACCAAACGTCAATCACTTCCGGAACACGCTTCATTGTTCCTTCACACTTTTCACAGCTTAAATAAACGCGATCAACGTACGGTTTATGAAGCTCGACATCTCCAATATCACCAATCGCTTTTTCTTTCAGATCCGCCTGACTTTTCGGGGCGTATTGATGTTCACAAGAATCACAAATCCACACAGGCAATGGTGTCCCCCAGTACCGACTTCGACCTATATTCCAGTCGACCATATTTTCTAAAAAGTTTCCAAATCGGCCCTCTTTAATATGAGAAGGGTACCACTCTACTTCCTGATTATTTTTGAGAAATTGATCTTTTAATTCAGTCGTCTTGATAAACCAACTTTCAATCGCATAGTAAAGGAGCGGAGAATCACAACGCCAACAATAGGGATAGCTGTGTTCATACTTTTCTTTTTGAAATAGAAGTCCTTCATTCGCTAAATATTTTACTATATCCACATCACAGTCTTTCACAAAACGACCTGCAAGAAGAGGTACATCCACTGTGTAACGCCCCTGACTATCCACAACATTAAAGAACGATAGATTATGATGTTTGACTAAATCATAATCATCTTCTCCATAGGCTGGAGCGATGTGTACGATTCCCGTTCCACTTTCTGCGTTTACGAAATCCGCCTCTACAACAAAGTGACCTCTATCTGGTTTAATGAATGGAAAGGGTGCTTGATATGCAATTCCTTTAAAATCACTTCCTTTATGAGAAGAAATCACTTCAAAGTCTTCTCCAAGGTTCTTTTCTGCTAACGCCTCCGAAACAATATAGACATCCTCACCCTTTTTAGCTCTAATATAAGTGAGATCAGGATTTACAGCTAGCGTTACATTTGCAGGTAAAGTCCAAGGTGTTGTTGTCCACCCTAAGAAATACTCATTTTCTTTATCCACTAATTTGAATTTTGCAGTTGCTGAAAGATCTTTAACATCCTTATAACCTTGAGCTACTTCATGGGAGCTCAAAGTCGTTTGACAGCTTGGGCAATAGGGCGTAACACGGTGACCTTTATACAATAATCCCCGATTATGAAGATTACTTAATATATACCAGACACTTTCGATATAGCGATTTTCAAGTGTTACATAAGGGTCCTCCATGTCTAGCCAATAACCGATGGATTCCGTAAATTCTCTCCACTGTTTTTCATAGTTAAATACGCTGATTTTACATTCCTCAATGAACTTTTCAACCCCATATTCTTCAATTTCTTGCTTCCCTGAAATACCAAGTTGTTTTTCAACTTCAAGCTCAACAGGTAATCCGTGCGTATCCCAGCCACCCTTTCGTAACACTTGATAACCATTCATCGTCTTATAGCGTGCAACAAAATCCTTAATGACTCGACCTAGCACATGACCTGCGTGGGGCAATCCATTTGCCGTTGGAGGTCCCTCATAAAATACAAATGTTTCTGCTCCGTTCCGATTTTCGATGGAACGGTTGAATATATTTTCAGACTTCCAAAACTTTTTGATTCTATTTTCACGATCTAAAGCGGCTTCTTTCGTATTGACTTTCTTCATTAAAATCACCTCTTATCCCTTTATTTACAAATAAAAAATCCGTCCCTGTATAAAAACAGGGACGGATTGAATCCGCGGTACCACCCATATTCCGTGCTCTTTCTCACGGCGCTTGGCTATCAAAACGGATAACGGCCGTCTACCGGTTCCCCCTACATAAAACCTTTCTCAGGAAAACTTCTCGGAGATGATTTTCAGCTTTAATGTGACGTCGCATTTTCAGCTATCAGCGACTCTCTATAGACACGGATTATAGCTTACTCTTCTCGTCATTGAATAAAATAAATAGTTAATTCCCAATATGATACAATGAAACTAATCTAAATGTCAAAGTATAATTTGAAAAATTTAAAAATAATTATTTCAAATCAAAAATGATAATTTCATTCTATTGTATAAGCTATTTTCTCAAGGCTGTTTTCTCAAAGTTTGTGGCTTTTCGAATTAGACCTCAATTCGTGATGAAGAATGACTTCGGGCATCTTTTCGGATCATTGTTAACCCGAAATGAGGAAAGAAAAGAGTGTTTCCATCCTTTTTTGTATGTTACAGCAACAAAGTAGGCGAAAAGAGCCTTTCGCAAAGAACGCTTCTTATCTCAGCCCTTTATATTCTGCTAAAGTGTAGGATTCGGGGGGCTTTTGTACGAAACCAATGTAAAAAAAAGGAATCATAAAAAAATGATAGAAAATGATTTTCTTTTTTAAAGGCTAGAATTCCAGATACACTTAAAAATGAGTCCCTAAATCTCTCTCTAGTAAACCCCTATACATCCAAGTTATTTTACAACAGTATTGACAAATATTTGCTAGACTGTTTTTCATTCAAGCTCACCAAAATATCTCTAAACCTAACTTTTAACGAACCCTTTTTTAAATAAATCGTACCATTCATTTAGTTCTGAGCCTTCTAAAACATCCAATTTACGTAAAATATCTCTTGAAAATTCTAGTGCTCCACTTCCATTAGCTGTGATTAGACAGTCATCACAAATGGATTGTACATTTAAATAATTTTCATCCCCTAAATAATTAGGTGCCCCTTCTTTTAAATATGGCAACGAATTACCTGTATGTTTATAATGGTCAAGATATCCTTGATTTCCTAAAAAGGTGGTTGCATCACAAATTGCTGCAACCGGGATGTCTTTTTCAAAACAATAATCCACAAGCTCCTTAGCCTGATGATTTTTTTCTTCCCTCCATCCAGTTCCACCTGGAATAATCAGCATTGCGAATGTTAAATCATAGGGAAATTCTTTTAAACTATAATTCGGAAGAACCGTCAATCCACCCATTGAAATTTTTGGATGCTTGTCAATAGCGATTGTCTGAACTTGATATCCCGTTCCTGATTTATTTATCTCTGCCGACACATAACTTGCTTCCCAATCGGCAAAGCCATCTGTAATAAAAACTAACACTTTTTTCATGAGCATGTCCCCCATATTTCTTGAAGATTTTCTCCCGCAAATGCTGTTTCTTTTTAACTAGTCTACAAATGTTAATAGATAATCAACTAAAACGAAAAGCAACATACTTTTCGAAAAAAGCAATCAAAAAAATGCTTCACTTACAGAAAACACACCATCAATACATTCTCCTACTGCTTATTAGAGAGAAGAACATTTTGACATCACTCGTTTCATAATGTAAATCCCCCCTATTTAAGTGGTTCTAAATGATTATAACTCTATTCGTATATATTATTGTTATTTAAACTAGTTCAAGATAAATCACTCCCTTTGATATGGCTTTCGCATTAAAAATTGTCCAAGAAATACAACGAAACCTACACATTTAACGGAATAAATATTGGTTTGATTAATCTATCCACACTCTTATTCTAAAATAGAGTAATAATACTCGTCCCACCATTCATTCCCATTTGGAATACATTTCTTAAAATAGCCTTCTCTTCTCATTCCAGCATTCTCCATCACTCGATACGACGGAATATTTTCAGGTTGACATGTAGCAATTATTCTATGTAAATTCATTTTCTTGAAACCAAAATCTAAAATGGCTTTAGCAGCTTCAGTAGCATATCCTCTTTGATGGTAATTAGGATTAAATACCCACCCAACCTCATAAGTATGATCTCCGAAATATTTATGAAAAATCATATGTCCAATAAGAGTATTACTGCTGAGTTCGATAACGGGAAATTTTTCAGCCTGTTCACCGATGTTGTTATTTACAAACTCTTTTACACCCTCTTTCGTCAGAACCCCTTCAGGCATATATTTCATTACAACTCCATCCGACAAGTATTCATAGACTGCTTCCCAATCTGTGGATTCAAAATCCCGTATTAATAACCTTTTTGTTCTTATGTTCATTTAAATTCACCTCTGTATACATGGTTAATATCAACTATACTTGAGTCGTTCTTGACAAAAAACATAAGATTGCCCTCTGCTCTAATCCCAAAATAAATATAGGGACGACACACCCCTAAAAAATAGGAAAAGCAGAAAATTCTCCATTCCTCATTCAACCGGTGTTAGTCTATACATCCCCTTCATATCACTCGGAACTTGAAATCCATATTTTTCGTACAAAGCATACCCTTCATCCGTTGAAAACAACCCAATAAATGCAGGACTAGGTGCATTCTTTTTGAGGTAAGTAAAAAGTTGGTCGATCAACCTTTTTCCTAACCCTCTATTCTGATGGTCTGGTGAGACAGCTATGTCTTGAAAATAAAAATACATCTTTCCATCACCAATAATTCTTGCCATCCCAACCACTTCTTCTCCAAGAGTGATTACGGTTGCATAGACTGAATTACCGATTGCCTCCTCAGCAAATTCAAAATTCATATTCCCCCACCCAACAGACTTACATAAATTAATATATTCGTGAACGGTTGGTGGGCGATCAACCATCATATATTTTTGTTTCATATAAAAAACTCCTTATTTTTTATAATATTCAGATCAAATATATTGTTGGCTCTTAATGCTTTTTTCCATGTTTATCACCCCATATAAGTAGCTAATTACTCTTTCTATATAGTGTTGTAGAAATCCTTTAATTACAGACATTTAAGAGTTAGAGAACAAGAATCGTAGAGGATAAATCGCCTACTTGTTGTTCATTCACGTTAATGATATATTGGCAGCAAAGCTTATCTAGTCTGGTAATCTGACTGAATCTCTAATGATACTACCCTTTCAAACTATGATATTGATGGACAAAAATAGTGCCGTGACTGTATTGAAATCATGAATAGTTTAGTAGTCTTCAATCAGGCTGTTCCGCAAAATTTTTCATTTTTCTATCCAGTCAGTAAACAATGATATCGGCTTGTTTCAAGGCATCTTTTCGTCTATTTTTGATGTAATCACCAGCAAAAGGAGGATTCTATCTAAAATTAGTCTAAATTAAGAAAAGTAAACGAAAAGAGTCAATAATAAAAATCACGTACCCCTTTTTAAAATTAATATTTAAACTTCAAAAAAACGAGTGCAAAATCTGTGGGATTTTATACTCGTTTTGCTCTGCGTAATTCATTGTCTTCCCTGTAAATCAAAAATTATCTACAAATCGAACCATTCCAATATCTTTCCGTTCTAAACAATTAAAGCGATCGATTCTGCATCATCAATAAATCTCTTAATAACCAAGTATGTGAGAGCAGCATCTCTTGAACAATACTTAAATGACCCTCCCTTCATTCATAGCAAATTGAATTTTTTTGAGTCAACACTGAAATTTGACTGACTATGCAGGTCCTTATACCCTTACTCCTGCTTACTCTAATCTCTCATTCACCATTTCAAACTCAGGTATCAAATCTGATAATGGTACCGTATTGGCTTCGTCCTTATAGAGTGGAATATATTCTTTTAACACATCCACCATTTTATTCCCTGCGATCCCCACGTGACCAATTGCGATAATTTGTTCATCATTCTTTAGCTTCCTAACTAATAAATCCGCTTGTTTAGTCATATGTTTCACAGTATAAACATCATCAAAAAATAATTCATTTTCTAAAAAAGGTACACCAAGTTCGGTTGCAAGGGCTGGAATCACACTTTTCGGCGTCGTTCGGCTATCTAAATAATACAACCCTCTATCACGACAAACCGTCAATATTATTTTCATCACGCGTTCATCTGCAGAAGCTTTTGATCCCATATGATGATTCATTCCTACAGCATGAGGGACAGAATCAATGGCTTGTTCGACTCGCTGTCGTATCTCATCGTCTGAAAGATCGGTCGTGATGGCCCCTGGTCCGAGCCAGCTCCTTTTCCCTTTGTTCGGCTCAAGAGGTAAATGTACAATCACTTCATGACCTAAACTGTGAGCAAGTTCTGCATCTTTAACCGTTGTTCCCATTAGAGGCATAATCGCAACTGTGAGTGTCATCGGTAAATGAAGCATTTCATTCGTACCTTTCATGTCATTTCCAAAGTCGTCAATCACAATAGCGAGTGATTTATTCTTACTAATCTGTATTTCAGGAGAAGCAATTTTAGCATAGATTATTGTTTCACTGCCAATTACAAACACCATCATCAACATTAGAAAACATAATATTCTCTTCATAGGCTGACCCTCTTTTTGTCTTATTGTGCTCTAAGATGATCGTTATATGAGGAAAACATTTCGTTTTTATCACAAAAAAAACGCCAACAAAAGTTGGACGTCTCACTTGTTTTAACCATTCTAATTCAGCTATTATCCAATTATAGTCCTTCGCTCTTCACTAATTTTTGGTATTGAACATACATTGCGACCCGCCAAGGAACAATCATTCCAAACGCTAGAATCCAGAACATACCACTCAATTCACCATAATCAATGCTCGTACTTAAATACGATTTAAAGATAAGACGAAGTAGTAAAAGTCCAATTAGAATAAACGCAAACGCTTTTGAACGTTGCAAGTAGACATTTTTTTCTTTCACTTCAAATTTTGATGTCTTAATCAATAGTATTGAAAAAATCATCCCTACAATTAGAGCTTCTAAAATTTTTACAGATTCAACTCTAAAAAATGGGATAAGAAACATGAGAGCTCCTGTACTCATAAATACTGGAGGTAAGATGATTTTTTTGGCATTAACAGGCTTTTTGCTTGCTTTCATGCGCACAAATAAAACGAAAAAGCCCATAAATATAGCCACTGCCGAAGAAACATAAATCAAGTTGGTCACCCTTTAAACTTTAATGTTGGTGTTATATAATAACACTTAAAAACAAAGATGAAATAAGCCATTTAGGCGTCCACCCAAACGACTATTCTTACAGATTTCCCGAACAAGAAAGCCCACTCCTTCAGGTATGGGTTGAAAGTGAAGTCATATACAGTATAGCTTCTGAAGTTTAAAATCTGAAATACGCAAAACAATATATGGACAAGTTCAAGTCTCAAAAACATTCTCGTTTGTGGATCATTGGATATTGTATGAGGTTGTAGTAGCTAAAATATCTACTCAGTAAAACAAGATATGTCTTCAAGAATAAGAAGATAAAACACCTTTACAATTTGTTAGGTAATGCCCTACCAATATCTTGAGGCCAAATTCCATCAACAAAAATGCAAATTGGATTTATCTCTCAAAAATCTGACCGTGACAAATTAGTGATTAACTCTTCTAATTGCCTCGTTTACTCTTGTTTCATCAAATGGTTTTACGATGAAATCTTTCGCTCCAGCTTCAATCGCCTCTACCACCATTTTTTGTTGTCCCATTGCAGAACACATAATAATTTTGGCATCAGGAAAATCAGAAATAATCACTTTTAAAGCTTCTAAGCCGCTCATTTCAGGCATTGTGATATCCATTGTGACAACATCTGGTTTTAGCTCTTGGTATAATTCAATGGCTTGACGACCATTTTCTGCTTCGCCAACCACTTCAATATTTCCTTTTTTCAGCATATTACTTAGTGTCAATCTCATAAATTTTGCATCGTCTACAATAAGTACCCTCGCCACTGTTGCTCCTCCTATATCCACGTACGGTCATTTGTGTCAGTTTTGCTTTCTTTTAACTATACCACTGTTTCAACCCGTACTTCAACGAAAAAACATAATGTTTAATTGCAAGTCCATTTTGGCCAATCGTTTTAGAACCCTTGGAATCCTCCGAACGGAATCGAGACAAAACGGATTATCAATTCAAGTCCATTAAAAAAGAGAAGTACACCCATGGCAATCATCAAATACCCACCAATTTTCACTATTTTAACACTATATTTTTTGATCCAATTCATTTTACTGATAAAGAACGCCAGTGTAAAAAATGGGATTCCAAACCCTAGTATATAAGCAACCATAAGATACATAGCAGAAGACGGCTCGTCTATGGCTAACGAGAGAACGCCTCCTAAAATAGGTCCTGTACATGGGGTCCATCCAGCGGCAAAGGCCATTCCAATAAGGAAAGAGCCTACAAATCCTGATGGGCGATTTTTAAACTCAAAACGGCGATCTTTCATTAAAAAATCGGGATTAAAGAGCCCGACAATCATTAATCCAAAAATAAAGATAAAGATCGCACCCACCTGGCGGATGATATCCTGATAATTAATAAAAAAGTTTCCAACTAAAGATGTTCCAAATCCAAGTGCAATAAAAATGGATGAAAACCCTAGCAAAAAGAATAATGTATGAAGCATGCTTTTTTTCTGCATCATTCCATTCTCTTCTTTTAGTTCGCTTACACTCATCCCTGTAATATAAGATAAAAATGCTGGATACAAAGGTAGCACGCATGGAGAAATAAAACTCAAAAACCCTGCTCCAAACGCTAATAAAACATTTAATTCCATACGACCAAACAACTCCTATTTATCAATGTCCCCCTATTGTAACAAACAATCTATCGGAAATTACGATTATAAAATTTGTATAATTTGTGTCAAAGCAAATTCCTCTTCTTTTTGTATTTTTTTCAATTTTTTGGTATAATCAAAGCATATCTTAAGAATATATTAGAAATGCTATTTTTTTAGAACAGGTATTTGAACGTGGAAAGGACTATTGCCCGTGGATAAATCTGCATTGCTTGATCAAATTGAACTTAAACGTCTAGAGCTTTTCAAAATTGTTTCAGAAAATGGTCTGAATTCTTCCATAGCCATTCAGTATAGTCAAGAATTAGACGACCTATTAAATCATTATAACCACTTATACATAAAAAAATTGCCACCGAAACAATCTGTCCTCATTTGATTTTTTTCCAAGAATACTCAATTCCTAAATCAGCCCGCATCTATGATGCGGGCTGATTATTCAACCTATTAAATCTTCCATTGAATCCACTAATCCATTCTGAAGTAAATACATTTTATAATATAAACCCTTGATACCTAGTAATTCTTGATGTGTTCCTCTTTCAATAATTTCACCATGGTGCAGCACTAAAATTTGATCAGCATCTTGAATAGTGGAAAGTCGGTGAGCAATTGCTATTGTGGTACGTCCTCTTCTCATTTTCTCTAGAGCTTCTTGAATTGCTTCCTCTGTTTCTGTATCGATGTTGGCAGTCGCCTCGTCTAAAACAAGTATTTTTGGAGCAGCTGCCATTGTTCGAGCAAAAGCGATTAATTGACGTTGTCCACTTGAGAATGTTGATCCTCTCTCTTCTACCTTTTGTTGATATTTACCTGGTAGTCTTTCAATAAACGTATGTGCTTGGACAAATTCTACCGCTTCTCTTACCGCATCATCATCAATGTTTTCATTATGCAGACGAATATTATCCGCTATCGTCCCATAGAACAGAAATGGATCTTGTAAAACAAGACCTAGCTTTTCACGAATTTCATTCATTTGATAGTTCTTAATTGATTCACCATCAATTAAAACTTCTCCACGTTCAAATTCATAAAATCTCATCATGACATTGATAATCGAACTTTTCCCACTCCCGGTATGTCCAACTAACGCGACAGTTTCTCCCGGTTTAGCAGTAAATGAAATATTTTTCAGTACATCTTGTTCTCCGTCGTATGAAAAACTTACATTGCGAAATTCAATTTCTCCTTTTCCAATAGAAGGGTTATTTTGCTCAACTTGTGCTGGAGTAAGCTCTTGATCGTCTAATAGTTTAAACACCCTAGACGCTGACACAATGGCTTGCTGAAATAACGATAAACGCATCATGACTTGATTTATCGGTTCAAAAAAGCGATCTAAATAATTAATAAATGCGTATAAAACGCCGATTTCAATTGTGTTAGTTAGGCTTGTTATTCCAAAGAAATTCAAAACTAGCACAAGAGCAAAAACATAGACTACTCTCATTGCTGGTCGTAGTAACAAACCATCTAATTTGATGTTTTTCATTCCCGAACTAAAATGCTCTTCGTTAATTTTTTCAAATTCACTCCGAAGTCTCTTCTCTTGTCGCAGGGCCTGAATCATACTCATACCTTGAATCGACTCACTTAATTTCGCATTCAACTGACTTAAACGCTCCCTCATATCCTGGTAAAACACTGAACTTAATTTCCGATAAGTTTTCATTATGACAAAAATAATCGGGAGTAAAAAAAGACAAAAGAATGCAAGCTTCACATCGAGTGAAAACATTGCGATAAAAATACCTATTAATAAGAAGCCACTTTGAATAAAGGAAACAAGGACACTGACGAACATGTCTTTGATCGCCTCGGTATCATTGGTCACTCTCGATACAATGCTACCAGCAGGTGTTTTATCAAAATAACGCATACCGAGCGATTGGACTTTGCTAAAAACATCAATCCGAAGTTGTTGAATAATTTTTAATGCGATTTCTTGAAATTTCAACAACTGAAAATACGAAATAAAAATATTTAATACTAAAATGCCGACATAGGCTCCTCCTAGAAGAAGCATTGGCTGAAACGGAAATGTTTGCGGTGTTAAGTAGTCATCAATAAAAATTTTCACTAGGATTGGACCCACTACATCTCCAATAGTCGTTAAGATTAAGAGCGAGAAGGCAATGGCTATCGCTTTTTTATGTGGGCTCGTATACTTCAAGAGACGCTTTAGGACTTTACGCTGCTCTATTGAAGACATTGTTTTTGTTTTTTCTTCCATACCTTAACCTCCATGCTCTACAAGTTCTTCTAATTGTTGTCGTACGTACATTTCATGATAGTATCCATGCCTCTCCATTAATTCTTCATGAGTGCCACGTTCAACTATTCTTCCTTCATGGAGAACCAGTATGAGATTAGCATGTTGTATAGCGCTTAATCGATGAGACGTTATAAAAGTCGTTTTTCCAGAACGGTTTTCTTTCAGCGATTGCAAAATTAATTCTTCGGTTTTTGCATCAACTGCACTAAGGGAATCGTCTAGCATCAGGACTTCTGAATTCATTAATAATGCGCGAGCAATAGAGATTCGCTGTTTTTGTCCACCAGAGAGAGAAACCCCTCTTTCTCCAACCACAGTTTGATAACCATAAGTAAATCCTTTAATATCATCATTAATGTGAGCAAGGGCTGCTGCTGCTTCAATCTCTTCTTGCGGTGTACTTGGATCAGTAAAGGCAATATTCTCTGCAATAGTCGTGGAAAATAGGAAATGATCTTGCGGAACATAACCAACCGACTTACGTAAACTCTCTAATGCATATTCATCTATAGGGTAATTTCCAAACATAATCTTCCCCTTGTAGCCTTGGAATTCTCTAATTAATAATTTGAGAAGTGTCGTTTTTCCAGAGCCTGTTTTCCCAACAATCCCGAGCGTTTCTCCTTGCTTTAGCGAAAAATGAATATTTTCTAAAACTGGTTTTGGTTCATTCATATACGTAAAAGAATCAATGCTATAGCTAATATCGCCTGTAGGTTGCGTCGTAATGGCATTCTCTTTGTCATCTATATCTCTTGTCGCACTCAATAATTTTGAAACCCGGTCATAAGATGCTCTTCCCCGTTCGACAATATTAAAAAGCCAACCAAACGCGAGCATTGGCCAGATAAGTAACCCTAAATAAGTGGTGAATGACACAAGTTCTCCAATCGTTAGTTCGCCATTTACGACATAGCGTGCACCGAAAACGATGGATAAGAAGAAGGAAAGACCTACAATTATCGAGATAGTAGGATCAAACAAGGAATCAATTTTTGCAACGGCAATATTTTTATTCACGACTTCTTCAGACTGTTTGCGGAAGGATTCAATATCTTCTTCCTCCTGCCCGAACGTTTTAATAACTTTTACCCCACTAATGCTCTCTTGCGTTTTATCATTCAAGGATGAAAAAGCTTCTTGTGCTTTATGAAAACGCTTATGTAAGAGTGTTCCGTAATAATTGGTTAAAAAGGCCATAATAGGCATTGGAATTAATGCAATTAAAGTTAGTTTCCAACTAATAGTGGCCGCCATGGCAATGATGACAAACCCTCCCGTCGCCAAGGAATCAACCAAAGTTAAAATACCGGCTCCGGCGGTTTGTTGAATCGCCGACAAATCATTCGTTGCATGGGCCATCAAATCTCCAGTTCTTCTTTTTTGGTAAAAAGAAGACGACATTTCCGTGAAGTGTTGATACAACTTGTTTCGCAACTGACGAGAGAGCTTAACGGCAGAACCAAAGATGCGAATTCTCCATTGATATCGTAGTAGATACATCGTTAAAGATGTAACAATTAATATCCCACTCCAGATTAATAAAGAATTTACTGTTAATTCCCCTTTGTTGATAGCGTCTACAATTAGGCCAATAATTTTAGGTGGCACTAATTCCAGCATGGCAACAAACATCAACAAGAAAATACCAATACCATATGCCTTTTTCTCTTGTTTAAAAAACCACATGAGTTCTTTAAAAATACTCATCTAGATGCCCCCTTTTCTCTTCAGATAGAATATTAACCTTCAACTAGTTTATCAAATATATTTCGAATATAAAAGCATCTCACACAATTCAAAAAACTACTCTCATCTTTAATGTGATTCTTTATTAGAAAATGGGATACGTCCAGAAATATGACTGTTCCATCTTGCAGTTCCCTCACTAATTTTTAGACACTAAAGGAGGTGTGGTTTTCAAATCTTCAATACACTCTCTGTTCATGAATTTCCTAGGACAACATTTTAAGCAACAAAAAAAGCACTTCTGAAGTGCTTTTTGAGTTTTATTTCATTTGTTTGTTCATAGCATTCATCATTTGATTGATTTTTTTCTGCGATGGCTTTTGACCCATCTGCATCATCATCATACGAAGCATTTGTTCATTAATAGGTGGATTCTTTTTTAAATAGCTCATCATGTATTTACGAGCAACAAAGAAACCAATCGCAGCTCCAGCAAGTAATGCTAGTAAGCCGACCAAAATATAAGGGAACATTAAACCTTCCTCCTTCATGTTGTCTCTATCAAAGTGTACTAAACCCTTTAGTATTATACAATACTTCTGGTCGATTTTCCTCTATTATACGAACTTTCTCGCTTTTATTGGTTTAATCCAACCATATCGCTCAAGATCCAAGTCTATCGCTAGCAGTCTACCCTCAAATTTCTTTAATATATCAAAAAATACTGCTTCTGCGTCATACTCGCCCCAGGATCGAATCAAGAAATAGCGTTCATAAATTTCTAAACACGCCCCACTCTTGTTCTCTGGATATTCGATGGTGTAGTGGTATTTCGTAAATAGTAGATTTCTTTTCTGTAGACTATTTTGAATGAATCGATGGGTAGGCAGATAAGGTAGAGGCTTAGAAATATACGTTATCTGTTGATGAAGAATTTGTTTCAGCACATTTGTAGCATTATTGTGATCTTGAAAAAGACTAAAAAACAATCGTTCTCTACCATAAAAATGTGCGGCAACTTCATCTTCAATCCAATAAACATAATAATTGCGCATTAAATTCTCACCCTTTCTAACTCTACTTTCTTCTTATTATAGAAATAGTTAGGCAAGGAGGGTGTTGAATGTTGATGAAAATCTGCACTAGTTTTGTGGAAATCAGTCGTTTAATCTTTAAATGACTATCTGGCTACAACTTTTTCTATTTCATGTAAAAAAACTGCTGACAGTAAGTCAGCAGTTTTCCTATGAGCTATTGCAATAAAGCTTTCAGACGAGATACTACATTAGCAACGGTAAATCCATATTCTTCAAGAATTTTACCTTCTGGAGCAGATGCACCAAAGCCATTGATAGCTAAAATGTCTCCTTCGTCTCCAACATAGCGATCCCAACCAAGTGGAGCTGCCATTTCTATTGCTAAACGTTTTTTTATTGTTTTTGGTATAACCGAATTTTTATATTCGGCTGATTGTTCTTCAAAACGATCCCATGCAGGCATGCTCACTACAGAAACATCGATACCTTCTTTTAAGAGTACTTGTTGTGCTTCAACTGCTAACCCTACTTCAGATCCAGCAGCTAAAAGAAGAGCGTCTGCTTCAGCTTTATCACTTGGTGAAATCACATAGGCTCCTTTTTCTACTCCTTCTTTCGCCCCTTTAATCGAACCTGGAATGGTCGGTAAGTTTTGACGAGTCAATACAAGAAGTGAAGGTTTGTTTTTAGATGTCATTGCCGCTTTCCATGCAGCAGCTGTTTCGTTGCTGTCCGCTGGGCGAATGACGGATAAGTTCGGCATCGCTCGTAAAGATGGTAATTGCTCAACAGGTTCGTGAGTTGGACCATCTTCTCCAACTGCAATACTATCATGAGTAAAGACGTATGTGACTGGTAATCCCATAAGCGCTGAAAGACGAATCGCAGGTCGTACATAATCACTAAACACGAAGAATGTTCCACCAAAGACATTCACTCCACCGTGTAGAGCCATACCATTTAAAGCGGCACCCATCGCAAATTCACGGACACCAAACCAAATATTTCTACCTTCATAAGATTCTGGTGTAAAGTCTTTCACATCTTTAATCATCGTTTTATTTGATCCGGCTAAATCAGCTGATCCACCAATAAAACTAGGTACTTTTTGCGCAATTGCGTTTAATACTTCACCTGAAGAAGCACGGCTTGCAAGACTAGTTCCTTCTTTATAAACCGGGATCAACTCATCCCAATCCTCTGGGAGCTCTCCAGAAATGGCTGCTTCAAATTGTTTCGCTAATTCAGGGTGAGTTTCTTTATACTGAGCGTATAAATCATTCCATTTTTGCTCAGTTTGCTTCCCTCTTTGAACAATTTTTTCTTCAAATCGATTGTATACTCCATCTGGCACGTGGAATTCTTGTTCGAAATCCCACTCATAAGATTTTTTCGTTAATGTACGTTCATCTCCACCAAGAGGAGCACCATGAACACCAGAAGTACCAGCGCGATTAGGAGACCCAAAACCGATTACTGTTTTAACCTCAATAAGGGTAGGACGGTCTAAGTCAAGACGAGCTTCTTCAATCGCTTTAGAAATTTCATCTAGATCCGTGCCATTTTCAA
Organism: Bacillus sp. 2205SS5-2; assembly: GCF_037024155.1. Lineage (NCBI taxonomy): Bacteria > Bacillati > Bacillota > Bacilli > Caryophanales > Bacillaceae > Bacillus > Bacillus spongicola. Next base: position 57,493 of record NZ_JAYKTS010000020.1, on the reverse strand, counting down.
CACGTAAATATTGCCAACCGTATGCCTTAAAACGACCTTCAATACTTTCAGAGAATGAGCGATCTAGATCTCCATCTAATGAAATGTCATTTGAATCATACAGGACGATTAAACGACCAAGCTTTAAGTGAGCTGCTAATGATGAAGCTTCAGCTGACACTCCTTCCATTAGGTCACCATCGCCACAAATCGAATATGTATAATGGTCGACAAGGTTAAATTGATCTTTATTATAAACACCTGCTAGATGACGCTCAGCCATAGCCATCCCAACAGCCATTGCAATTCCTTGCCCAAGTGGTCCTGTTGTTGCTTCCACTCCTACAGTATGACCATATTCTGGGTGTCCAGGTGTTTTGCTTCCCCATTGGCGAAAGTTTTTGATTTCTTCCATTGGCAAGCCATAGCCAGACAAGTGCAGCATACTATATAAAAGCATAGATCCATGTCCCGCAGATAAAACGAAGCGGTCCCGATTAAACCATTCAGGATTTTTTGGATTATGATTCATAAATTCAGTCCATAAAGAATAGGCCATCGGCGCAGCGCCCATTGGCATTCCTGGGTGTCCTGAATTCGCTTTTTCAATTGCATCAATTGAAAGAGTTCTAATTGTATTTACAGCTAATAAATCCATTTGATCAAACATAAAAATTTACATCCTTTCTCGTCATAATTTGACTCATTCTTAATATTAATCGTCTTTTCAAGTTTATACAACAACAATGAATTCATTGTAACAATTTTGATGAATAATTCTTCACATTATTTGCATTAAGTGACCAAATCATCCGCTCGTTTATCAAATATTGCTTTCCCACATAAAAACAAACAAAAAACCAAGAATTGATTCTTGGTTTAATGCATTTTTTTCTTATCTAGTCGATCTTTTACTTTTTGCGGAGTGACGTCATTTCCATTGGGATCGATCACTCTTGTATTCTCTATGGTAGATTTCATTGAATTACGGAAATTTGATAAATATTCCTGCCTTAGATCTTGGCGCTCAATGGTTTCTTCAACTGATAATGTACCAGCTTTCGCTATTTTAGAAAGCTGATTTAATCGAGCGAGTTTATCCGGATTTAACATGATAAGCTCCCCTTTCTTGTTGTTTTAAACGTCTATCATTTGTATTGATATGTTACAAGATAGTGTTCAAAATAACAAGTATCATGCTTCTTCTCGTTTTTTCATAAACTCTTGATATCTTCTATGAACCGTAGCTTTCGATACATTGAAACCAAATCCTCTTAATGTTGCAGCAATTTCAGAGAATGTTAAATCATTTTTACGCAATCGGACAATTTCTTCAATCGGTACTTCTTTTCGTTCTCTTCCTTCAATATTCCCTTTATTCTTTAAATTGTTTTCAGGTTTAAATCCGTTATCAACTGCTCTAATCATGCCACGCTTGATTTTCAGGTTATGAATTTTCCGTTGATGTTCCTCAACCATGCTCACAATTTGAAGAACCATTGAATCTGACTCTGATAATTGAAGCTCTCCTTTATGAGAAATACTATAAAGCTTTATCTCCTCTTTCAATAAACAATGGATCAAAGCAATTTTTGCGTTTCCTCTACCGATTCTCGTTTCATCTTGAATTAAAATGGCTTCGATATTATGAACTTTTATTTCATCTAAAAGTTCAAAAATTCCTTCTCGGTCTAAATCATAGCCGCTTGCTTGATCTTTTATCACAGAATGAATATCGAATCCCCATTGACTGGCTAGTTTCGTTAATTCTTCTTCCTGTCGTTTTAGTGACGTTTCTTGGGTTTCCTTTTTCGTGCTAACGCGACAGTAAATGATGCATTTCATATTGAAATTATTCTCCTTTTAACGCATATTGTGGTGTATTAAGATCCATTTGTTTTATCTCTTCGAACTTAACAGGGATATAAATGGACTCACCAGCGATTAGGTCATAGTTCTTCATCTCATTTTGATCAGAAACCCATCGAATAAAATCACTCTTATTCATCCCATGAAGTTTTTGATATTGATCTGCTATCGTCCATAGCGAGTCGCCTTTTTCAACTGTAATATGTAAATAAGAACTTGTGTCAGTTTCTTCTAACTGGTTTAACATAACCAAACCTGAAATAAATGTCAAAATCATTAATAACACTACAAAATTATTATTTTTTAGGAAAGTAATCATCTTCATCGCTCCTATCGAATGTTTGTTCGTATTAATTACATTATAATAGGAACGAATGTTCGTTGTCAACTAAAACTAGAACTTATGTTTGTATCTAACAAAAAATAATGATATAATAAGTTTAAGAGATTGAAGAGATTTGAGGTGCAGATAATGACAAAACTATCAAAAAGGCAACAAGATATTCTTGAATTTATTAAGCAAGAAGTAAAAGTAAAAGGCTATCCACCTTCTGTAAGAGAAATCGGCGAAGCGGTAGGATTAGCATCTAGTTCTACTGTTCATGGACATTTAGCACGATTAGAAAGCAAAGGTTTGATCCGCAGGGACCCAACTAAACCCCGTGCAATCGAAATTTTAGATTTAGAGGTGGATCAAATCCCACGACAACGTGTTGTCAATGTACCAATGGTAGGTAAAGTTACCGCTGGTATTCCAATTACAGCGATTGAAAACGTTGAAGAGTACTTTCCTTTGCCCGAAAGGTTAGCTCCTGCAGATGAACCGGTCTTCATGCTTGAAATTATGGGAGACAGTATGATCGATGCTGGGATCTTAGACGGTGACTACGTGATTGTTCGTCAACAGCAAACAGCCAACAATGGAGAGATTGTCGTTGCGATGACTGATGAAGATGAAGCAACCTGTAAACGTTTTTTCAAAGAAACAAACTTTATCCGCTTACAACCTGAAAATCCTACGATGCAACCCATCATTCTCCAAAGTGTAAGTATACTAGGAAAAGTGATTGGTGTTTACCGTCAAGTTCATTAAACCTTGCATCTGCAAGGTTTTTTTCTTTTTCACTTGGGCTCTTTTTATACGAAAATGGGTTTTGATGCTGATTTTGGCACAAAAAAGCACCCTCCTAAACTGGCTAACCCATTTTTTTGAAAAGTAGACAGAATTCTTTTTTGTTGCTTTCTTTCTTTTTACCTGCACTTTCATAAAGTTTATAGTGAAAGTGTACACAGTCTTAACAATGCATAATTCCGCTAGAGGCACCGCCGGAAATGGTTGTCAACTTGTCTCTCTTTCAGGTGCTAAGATCATCTTAGTACCTACTTTATCATCGTTGACTGAAAGGATTAAGATTTAACCACTACACCCCCATTTCCATCTATTGCGGTGTCTGAGAAGGACATGGGGGTTTCGTATTCATTGTGGCTATTTCAGCTAATTTTAAATTAAATCCTTCATTTTGTTTTTTTATTCATCAAAATGAGTATCCCTTTTGCTCAGAATTTTGTAAGGATGTCCAAATAGATGTCCAGATTGTTGACGAAAGCAATGCTAGTCTAGTACTTGAAGAAGTTTACTATGAACAAGTTTATTTAATCGCTTTAATAAAAGTTTTTCACTTTATCGAACTTGTAGTGAATCCGTTAGCACAGCTAAAAAACTCTTATCAAGTCACACTTGGAATCGTAATGGAAATCCGATAGCTGCACCATCATTCACAGAAATGGTACATGACTCCAATTGGATTAACTTTGTTCAAAAAAGAAGACAAATTCAATTATTTCTATGATTTACTTCAGGTAGCGATTCGTTATTTTGATAGATACTGCTGACAATGTTACCAAGACTCAAGTAAGATAGGTTTGAGTTACTTGTGAGAAAGGAAAGTATGATCCTTCTGAATATGAATTGAAAGAAGTAAAACTTTGATTGTACATCCTCCCTTTAAGAGACAGATGGATAGTCTATTTCTTTCAACCTATGGACTTAATGCGAATGAAAATCTACGAGAAATAGGACCTTATATAAGCCTTTAATAATTTGTATACTTAAACGACCACCCGCTAAAGCAGGTGGATTTAGACATAAATGTCACCGACTAAAGTCGCAATTCAAGACTCAAGTCTTCTCAAAGTACCTAAGCTGAAGCATACTGAATTTGACTAAACTCACTCCTCAATCTTGAATATATCGTCTTTTCCATCACCAAACTGGTTGGCTATATAGTTTCGAATGATTTCTTCTGTTACCGTTCCAACTGTTGCGCAGAAATATCCTCTCGCCCATAGATGTTGTCCCCAAAATCTCTTCTTTAATTCAGGAAACTCATCCTGGAGGAGTCTTGATGATCGTCCTTTCAAGTACTGCATTATTTTACTTGGTGCTAGGCTTGGAGGACAAGATAGCAATAAGTGGATATGATCTTTCCCCACACTCCCTTGCAAAATCGTGATTCCTCTTGCTTCGCAGCCTTGCCTTATTAATTCTCTTGTTCTTTTGGCAATTGGTCCATGTAGAACTTTATATCTATATTTCGTAACCCATATAACATGATATTTTATATCAAATACCGCATGACTACTTTTTTGATAACCGTCTATACTCTCACCTCTATCGTAAGTATGGACATTTAAAGACAAGGCTAAAAGCGGATACCGTCTAAAGACGGTGGAGTTAGACCACGCATTTGTAAATTAAAAAATTGGAGCGGAAGGCACTCGACTCCTGCGGGATTAGCGGGACAGGTGAGACCCCACAGGCGCGTTCTTCCGCCGAGGAGGCTCACCGCCCGCCCCGCGGAAAGCGAGTGCCTGGAGCGGAAATCTATAACCTAGTTTGAAATTGAAAGTTCAACGATATTGCAAGTCAGTAAGAGAATCTTATATCAACTGAAACAGTGAGTCTTTCTGAGCTAACGGCATACTCATTTTCATCAATAATAGACGAAAAAATGCCCGGTGCAAAGCAATTTAACAGCTGATAGACTGGTTCGAATAGTAGCAATCTTAGCGAAAACAGACTTCTGTAAAAATCATTAGAGGTCCACTGTGTTCACCCAACGAATTGAAAATAATGCAAAAATACCCCCGAAGACAATCTTTGTCGCAAAATAAGATTTAGTGCGAAAGGCAACAATCATCAAAAATCAGCCTTCACTCACCAAAATTCACTTGCATATAGTGAGGTAAATAAAGGAGGCCATAAAAATGTTACATACTGTTAAATCTGGTGAAACGCTTTTTGCCATTTCAGAAGACTACCGAACTCCCCTTCAATCTATTCTTCAAGTCAACCCCGGTATCAACCCTGATCTTATTTATGTCGGTCAACAAATAACTATTCCAGGATATCCCTCTCCTGACACAATCCCCTACCAAATTAACATCAATCTAACTAACCGAACACTCACCCTTACTTATAACAATCAAACCCAAAAGGTCTATCCCGTTGGGGTAGGGAAAATGCTCAGTTCAACCCCGATTGGCAACTATATCATTATTAATAAAGCACCGAACCCAGGGGGTCCGTTTGGGACGATATGGATGAGTTTGTCGAAAAAGCACTACGGAATACACGGAACAAATAACCCTTCCTCCATTGGCAAATTTGTCTCCAAAGGCTGCGTTCGAATGTACAATGCGGACGTTGAAGAGCTCGCAAGCATTATTCCAATCGGTACAGCAGTGAAGATTCGCTCATAAATTTTCTCTAACATCGTCTAAACCTCTTTAACAAATTTGCATAATCTAATAAAAAGGGGGTGAAAATTATGAGCAATAATGATATACCTTTATGGAATGAAGTTCCATATGCTGGCGAAGATTTTTCTCCATCAAACCCAGAAGCTCCTTATACCTCTTCATGGCCAACTTTTTACATCAAACGTGAGGGCTCCAACTTCAGCACAAGAGATGGTGAAGCTATTCACTTTAATATTCTCTCTCCCGATCGCATACACTGGGAAACTGAATTAAAAAAAGTCAAAAGTACTCTCGCTAACTTAACCGAACGGGAAAAAACGATTGCCACTTACTGGTCACGAGGGCCTGCGACAAAACAATGGACACCCATAGCCGATAAATTGATCGACTCTTTTGGAGTTGAAGCCCCACGTGCAGCAAGGATTTTATCTATTCTATATGCTGGACTAAATGATGCATTTGTTGCGACTTGGTACTATAAATTTGAGTGGAATGTCGCTCGACCCAATCAATTAGATCCTACGCTTAAAACTTATATATGTACTCCTAGACACCCTTCCTATCCATCAGGTCATGCTGCTATCGCCGGTGCAGCAGAAGTTATTCTGGGCTATTTTTTTCCTAGCATGAGAAGAAGACTTCATGAATTAGCAGAAGAATGTGCTGCGTCCCGATTGTATGCAGGTGTACATTTCCCTGTAGATAATTCAGAGGGCTTGAAATTGGGCAGAGAAGTTGGTCAAATTGTGATAGAAGAAATTCGGAATAATCGGGATGAATCTCGAGGGATCATCGACATCCCCCTCTCGTCCAGACGCCCCGTTGACTTACTACCACCACCCTATGAACAATCCATTCCTTTTGATTTTGACAATGCCTGTGAGTCACTAACCACGACAAACTCTGCACCTCACTTTCGAAGAGGCTATAGAGGTACAAAACCGAAACTATTTTTTTAGCTATTGTTGCAAAAAAAGGAGAGCAGATATTATATCTGCTCTCCTTTTTCTCAACCTAAGATACTCATTAACGAGGATGATTTACTCATTCAGAATCTATAATCATCAGCCCACGATCAATTAGCTCTTTGTACTCGTCCTTCAAATCACGTATTGCCTCTAATTGGCTAAACAATTCAGCCTGTTTATTAGGTAGTAGATCATTTTTTAAAAGTAATTCTAGTATTTCAATTCGTAGTAACCAATCATCTGCAGATACTTCCGTTAATTCATCGATAAGATCCGGCAATACTTCTTCTAATTCAACAACATACTCCGCATTTTCCCGTAATTGACGTACTCTTGAATACATATTCTCGATTGGACTGGGTTGTAATTCTCTCACTTTAGAATTCAACTCCACTACTTCATCAGCAAAAAAGGCTTCTGAATCCGCTGCACCTGCAAATACTGATATTATTTCAGACCCAACTGCCATATCATACTGACCCCAAGATTCTTGAAATAGTACCTCTTCTTTATAATTAACCGTACAGTTTGTAAAAGAAATTAATTGAATGATTTCTTTATCTCTTACCATATCGACCGGAATTCCTTTTACGATAATTCCACTAGCAAAGTGAAGCTCACAAAATTGATTGAGTACAATACCAGCCCGGGATAGTTCATTGTCCGACCATTGTTCTAACGGTTTGACAAAGTCCCTTAACCCTCCAATTGGTGAACCAAATCCATCTGTATGGGTAGCTACACTGTGACCAAATAGCTCTACATTGTTAGAATTTAAAGAGGTCTTTCCATCTGTCTTCATGTAAATCGCTTCACCCTGAATGTTTTTCGTGATGGAAGAAAGTGTTCCTGTTACTTGCAGACCAGAACTATAGACAATCGTAGCTGTTCGAGCTGATTGAATAGCTTTTTCTAGACTTTTTGTTCCACCTTGTTTCCACGCCATCGTTTCAGAAAATTCCTTTACAGCATGTATTAATTCTGCAAAGTCTTCACTAACGAAAAGCTGGGGTTGAGGCTTTGTTATATCAAAAGAAGAAGAGATAACTTTTTGAAGTGCAAACGGTATTTTCTCCACTTGGTCTGTCAGACTATTTCTTCCTTCTGATACAGATGATAACAGTCCAGCGCCGTAAATTTTAGGATTAGTAATCGATCCTACTAAGCCATACTCAACAGTCCACCAGTATAATCGAGAAATTTCTTCTGCTTCTGATAATCCAGTAACTTGTGATTGCTTTTGTTCCATTACCCGTTTCGCATTTGAAATTTCTGTTGCTGAGGCAATACCGCTTTCAAGTAGATTAGAATAATCTCTTGTGGCCTCAAAAACCTCATGTTCTTCTTTTGTGGCTAGCGCTTTTGAACCGATTTCTCCAAATAGTTTTACGTATCGAGAAAACGTTTCATTATATAAAATCGGTGCATGTCCAGCCGCTTCATGAATAATATCTGGGGCAGGAGTATATTGAATATTTTCCAATTTTCGAATATCTGATGCAATCGGTAACAGTCCATGTGCTTGAAAATCAAAAAACACAACCCCAGGAATAAATCCATCGATATTGACTGCTCCCCACCCAATTTCAGAGAGTGTTTCATTCATTTCCTCATCAACATTAGGAATCTTATCTATTGAGATTACAGAAGACTCTAGTCCTTTGCTATATGCTTCGTGAGCAGTATTCTGCAAAAAATGTTTATTTTGACGCATCACAAATCTCCATACAGCTTGATCAATACTGCTGTATTGGTCATACTCTTGATTAACTACATATTTTTGTAAATGTTTCGGTATTTTTTGTGTTTTCATCATGTGTAATGACCTCCATTTTTTATATTAAAGATTGTTTCCGCATTGAATTTTGCTTTTCGCAACAATGTATATGAAAGGCTGTTTTCGCAAAGTTTGTGGCTTTTCGAATTAGCCCTCAATTCGTGATGAAGAATGATTTCGGGCATCTTTTCGCATCATTTTAATCCGAAAAGAGGTAAGAATAGAGTGTTTCCATCCTTTTTTGTATGCAACAGCAACAAAGTATTCGAAAAGAGCCATATGAAAGGAGCCTTCCACAAAAAGAGCTTCCCCATCCCCTAAATCAGGGACGAAGAAGCTCTCCGCGATACCACCCTACTTAACAAATCAATTTGATTTGTTCACTCATTCTAATTAGTCTTTTAATGATAGCTGTAATTCACGATCTATCCCGCCTGAATTTCCACCACATATTCAGTCTCTAGTTGCTGCCAAGATATTCGCTACTGCTTGCTATCAGACTCTTAATTATTCACTTTTAAACTTAGACGCTTAAACGCTTTTGCGTGTTGAAGTATATTAGTATATTAACTCCAAAACCTCTTTTTGTCAAATTAGTTTTCAAAAAGGTTCTTTCCAATTCTTTATTGCTCATGGCACAAAGAAAAAAAGGCTGTAAGGTTTTTTTCGATTGATTTTACTTTTCATTCAGTGTTGAAGAGTTTTTCATTAGGAAAGGCTATTTTCGCAAAGTTGGTTGCTTTCCGAACCAGTCTCTAAGTGGTGATATATATTTGTTCCTGACATCAACTCGTCTATTTTTGATGGAAGTCAACTTTGAAATTGGCGATTTAATCAAAAATCCGATGAAATATCCATAACCTATGCGAAAACAGCATTCAAATAGAAGGATAAACTAGTTAAGACCAATGAATAAATGCTAACAATATCAGCTTCTTTCACTTATCACTCTTTTATTACCCCATTCTTGAAAGCATACAACAATATTTAGATACGGACTAAAAAATTTTAGTAGAAATTCAACTTGGTATATTGTACGCTATAGCTACAAGCCAAAATATCCGGTTGGTGTCAATAAAAATCTGAGCGTTCAACACGCCCATTAAATTGGAGATTAATATGAACTCTGTACCAAAATTAGATCCCTTTCTATCAGCAGAGAAATTTATCATCACTTACTACTCTTCTTGTCAGGGAGCCATTCTGGCTGGTAGCGTAGTTAGAGGAGAACATACCAGCACTTCTGACCTAGACATAGTTATCTTTGATCAAAGTGTCCCATCTTCTTACCGAGAGTCACTCCATGCATTCGGGTGGCCCATCGAAGTATTTGTGCACAATCTAACATCTTATAAGCAATTTTTTCTTCTCGACCACAAAGCAGCGAGGCCTTCTATGCAAAAAATGATTTCAGAAGGACTCGTGATTAAGGATGAAGGAATTCTTGAAGGAATTAAACAAGAAGCAAATGCTCAGTTGGCACAAGGTCCAGATATCTGGACTGATCAAGAGATTCGTTTTAAACGCTATTTCATCACAGACACACTCGATGACTTTATCGGGGCAAGTGAACGTGGCGAACAATTGTTTATCGCCAATCATTTAGCTTCACTACTTCATGAATTTGTACTGAGAACTAACCGACGCTGGATTGGTTCATCTAAATGGATTATTCGAGCACTTAACTCATTTGATGAAAACTTTACTGAGGAGTTTGTAAAAGCATTCGACCACTTCTATAAGTCAGGAGATAAAAGCGCAGTCATTTCTTTAAGTGAGAAGATTTTAGATCCCTTTGGTGGCCTATTATTCGAAGGATTTTCTTTAGGGAAAGGCGAATAATTTCTCATTCACGAAAAGCGGAATTGGCTGTACAGGGACGGCAGGCATCTGGCAGAACACTACGTGAAGCCTGCTTCACGTAGTGGGCTGACAAATGCACGAGTCCCTAGCCACTGCAGCTGAATCACGAAAAGCGGAAGTGGCTGCCCTGCGGCGTCAGGCAAATGAAGAACTCGGAGGTGATGCCTGCATCACTGGAGGGTTATTCATTTAACCCCGAGCCGCAAGCCACTGTAGCTCGATCCGTCTATTTTTGATGAAAATCAACAGTGAAATGAAGGACTCAGTCAAAAATCAGATAAAATAGCCACATTGAATACAAAAAGAGCCTTTTCTTAAGAAGCCAATACTTTCTTTACTTTTTCTACTACTGCTTCAAAATATTCCAGCTCATGGGGCACGAATTCCTGTAAGGTCACGTCTTTTACTATCTCTACTTTCACACCGTTATTCAGTTCTTGAAATCCTTCCACCCTGACTGCCTCCACTTCACTTCGAATAAGCTGGTAAAACGAAGACAGGCCCACTTTCACAACCCCTGCAACTTCAGCTTTACCCACAGAGAATGCAACTTCCTCTTTAGGTAGAAGATAAAGAAAAACATTAGCAAGTTCATTGTCTACTAATTCATTATTCCTCACACTATACTTCATTACACCTAGCGAAACTAATTCAGAAAAGAGAAGATTCACTCCTAGCTCCTCTTTCACTTCACGAACCCCTTCTTCTACGCTTTCATTTTCCAGCAGATGACCTGCGGCGGTAATATCGAATAATGCTGGATAATCCTTTTTCTCCTTACTTCTGAGTTGAAAATATAAATAATCTTCCCGTTCTTCTCGTTTCAAAAACCAGCAATGAAAGGTTTCATGCCAATACCCCTGACGGTGGATTTCATCCCGTGTTTTCACACCGATTTTTATGTAGTTTTCATCAAAAATTGCTAGTTTTTCTGTTTCCATTTTATGTATACAATCCCTGATTTTTGTCGATTAGTGCTAGTTTAACATTTAACTCCTCTGGAATTTCAAGTAATTCGAAAACCGAATCAAGGACAAGCAATAAATAAAAAATAGATGTTTTGAAGGAATTCGGGATTTTTGTGGTCAATACGACTACTCCTAGAAAAAAGTGATCTTAACCACAAAAAGAAAACCCCTTAACATAAGTCGCGTCAAGGGGTTTCGCTATTAGAAAGTTGTCATATACTGTTCGCGTTCCCAAGGGTGTACTTGCGTGCGGAACATATCCCACTCGATATGCTTCGCTTCTAGGAAATGCTCTAGAATATGCTCACCTAGTGCACCAGTCATGACTTCATTGCTTTCTAAATTTTCAAGGGCGTTGAATAGTGAGGCCGGAAGATCAACGATGCCTTCTGCTTCACGTTCTTGTTTGTTCATCACGTAAATGTTGCGATCGATTGGTTTCGGTGGTGTCATTTTATTTTTGATGCCATCAAGTCCAGCACGAAGCATTACTGCCATGGCAAGGTACGGGTTTGCTGCCGGATCAACGCTACGGACTTCAACACGAGTACTTAAACCACGAGATGCAGGAATCCGAATTAATGGACTACGATTACGAGCTGACCATGCCACATAGCACGGCGCTTCGAATCCTGGAACTAAACGCTTATACGAATTGATCGTCGGGTTCGTTACAGCCGTAAAGCTAGAAGCATGTTTAATGATTCCTGCAATAAATTGACGTGCTGTATCGCTTAATTCTAAATCACTGTCTGTATCAAAGAATGTATTTACGCCATTTTTAAATAATGATAAGTTACAGTGCATTCCTGATCCGTTTACTCCAAAAAGTGGTTTAGGCATAAATGTTGCGTGTAAACCATGCTTACGTGCAATCGTTTTGACAACTAATTTAAACGTTTGGATATCATCACAAGCTTTGACTGCACTTGCATATTTAAAATCGATTTCATGTTGACCAGGAGCCACTTCATGGTGAGAAGCTTCAATTTCAAAGCCCATTTCCTCAAGTTCAAGTACGATATCACGACGACAATTTTCCCCTAGATCAGTTGGTGCTAAATCAAAGTATCCGCCATTATCATTTAGTTCTAATGTTGGCTCGCCTTTTTCATCTAATTTAAACAAGAAGAATTCTGGCTCAGGCCCAAGGTTAAAATCAGTAAATCCTAAGTCTTCCATCTCTTTCAAGATGCGTCGAAGGTTATTCCGTGGATCCCCTTCAAATGCCGTACCATCTGGGTTGTAGATGTCACAGATTAAACGTGCAACTTTCCCTTTTTCTGCAGTCCATGGGAACACTACCCATGTGTCTAGGTCAGGGAATAAGTACATATCAGACTCTTCAATACGAACAAATCCTTCAATAGAAGATCCGTCAAACATCATTTTATTATCAAGAGCTTTGTCTAGTTGAGTTACAGGAATTTCTACGTTTTTAATTGTCCCTAAAATATCGGTAAACTGTAGACGAATATACTTTACATTCTCTTCTTTTGCTAATCGTGTAATATCCTCACGTGTAAACTTTATCATTTGCTAAATTCCTCCTTAAAACTTTTTCTTAGTTTTATTAATGAAAACGCGACATATCCCCAGACCTGAGGTTTGAACGTTGGTAACGTCCAGCTTGTAAAAATTCATTTCGCAATATTTTTCGCAGTTCTTCGTCTGTCAGGTCACGTCTAGCATCTCCAGCTTCTTTTTCATCCTCTACTGTGGTAGGTGGTGTTGCATGTAAGGCGAATAATTTCTGAATTCCTACCATATTCATGCCTTGTTCTAATAATTCTTTTATTTCCAACAGCTTATCAATATCATTGAGAGAAAACAATCTTCGTTTCCCTTCAGTTCTGGCTGGAGAAATGAGCTGATGCTCTTCATAGTAACGAATCTGACGAGCAGTTAATTCCGTTAATTGCATCACGCTGCTAATTGGAAAAACAGGCATTGATCTACGAATATTACTTCCACTCATCATCATCCCTCCTTTTGTTTCTCCCTTATGAAATCATTATATGTAATGTCAGGAAAAATGTCAATATCATGTTAGTTTTTCTGACATAACCCCTCAAAAAAAATGGATAGCTATTGTTAAGCTATCCACTTATTTGTTTATTTACCCACTTCCAAAAAGACTAAACCTTTTTCTATTAATTCATTTACGGACAGGCAAATTGCTAATTTTACATGAGAATACGTTAATCCGCCTTGGACATACGCTACATAGGGTGGACGGATCGGTCCATCTGCTGATAATTCAATGCTTGCTCCTTGAATAAACGTTCCAGCAGCCATGATCACATCATCTTCGTACCCAGGCATATAGTTTGGATACGGAGTGAAATGCGAATTAATAGGTGAGGCAAATTGGATGGCTTGGCAAAATGCTATCATTTTATCTTTATCATCGAACTGTACTGACTGTATCAAGTCGGTCCGTCGAGCTTGCCAGCTAGGGTTTGTATTCAAACCCAGTTCTTCCAACATAGCTGCTGTAAAAATAGCCCCTTTCAAGGCCTGTGCCACAACATGCGGCGCCTGAAAAAAACCTTGATACATCTCCTGTAAACTATAAAGGGATGCTCCAGCTTCGGCTCCGATACCAGGAGAAGTCATCCGGTAGGAACATGCTTCTACCCATTTTTTCTTCCCAACAATATAGCCACCCGTTTTAGCTAATCCACCACCTGGGTTTTTGATTAATGAACCCGCTATCAGATCTGCACCAACATGACAAGGTTCTTGTTCTTCCACAAACTCCCCATAGCAATTGTCCACAAACACCACAACATCGGGATGCACATCTTTAACAAAAAGAATCATTTCTTCTATTTCAGATACAGTAAACGACGGTCGGTTTGCGTACCCTTTCGATCGCTGAATACCTATCATTTTGGTTCTGGATGTAATCGCCTGTTTCACCGCTGCAAAATCCACTTTTCCTTCACCGGTTAACGAAACATCTTGATAACTAATCCCGAATTCCTTCAAAGAGCCGACGCCACTACCTCTGGACCCCACGATTTCTTCAAGGGTGTCATATGGCTTTCCAGTAATATATAATAATTCATCATTCGGCCGCAACACACCAAACAAAGCGATAGAAATTGCATGCGTGCCGGATATAATTTGCGGACGTACAAGTCCTGCTTCTCCACCAAAAACATCTGCGTAAATACTTTCAAGGGTGTCCCTTCCACTATCATCGTACCCATACCCCGTTGATGGGATAAAATGAGCATCACTTACTTTATGTTGTTGAAAGCTAGTTAGAACTCGAAATTGATTGTTTTCTGCTCGTCGGTCAGCCTCTAAGTGTTGAAAACTAATTTTCGTTTCGACTTCTTTTACTAAAGGTTCCAAAAGACGACCATGACTTAGTTGCTGAAACATGTTGTGACTCCTTTATTGATATTTTTCAATTTCTCCGGAAATCGGATGATTTTTTAAGGCATGACCTTTTGCTTCATAAAATCCATGTTCTTCATTGAAGGTTAACGAGGTAATAATCGTTTCTCCCTTTAATTGGGCAATGACTTTCCCAGCAGTCGATGGAATCTTGACGCTATATGGTTCCATCATACGGATCATATCTTGCTCGATCACTTGTTTTACGAATTGTTGGTCCTCCAAACTTAACGCACTAACGATGACATGTTCAAAGGAAGTATCAGGAACAAAAGTATCATCAAAGAGATCTTTCTTATTGTAAACCGTTAATTGTGGAATATTGTGCATGTCAAGATCTTCAAGTAGACCGTGAACCGTGTCTTCATGTAGGCGGTATTCCGAACTTGATCCATCCACGACATGTAATAGAAGGTCCGCTTCGCTAACCTCTTCCAGTGTAGAGCGGAAGGCCGCTATTAGGGTCGTTGGTAAATCTTGAATAAAGCCAACCGTATCCGTTAGTAACGCTTGGTATCCACTTGGAAGCCCAATTCGACGTGTCATCGGATCAAGCGTGGCGAATAATTGATTTTCTTCATATGCTTCTGCACTTGATAATCGGTTAAATAACGTTGATTTACCGGCATTTGTATATCCTACTAACGCTATTTGGAAGACTTTATTTTTCTTTCTTCTTTCTCGGTAACGTTCACGGTGACTAACAATAGTTTTCAACTGTCCCTTGATATCATCAAGACGTCGACGAATATGACGACGATCAGACTCTAATTTTGTTTCACCTGGTCCCCGCGTCCCGATACCGCCCCCTAACCGGGATAACGCAATACCTTGGCCACCTAAACGAGGTAATAAATATTGTAACTGTGCAAGCTCCACTTGTAGCTTACCTTCCTTGGAACGAGCGCGTTGAGCGAATATATCCAAAATTAATTGCGTTCGGTCAATAATTTTCGCGTTTACTTCTGCAGAAATATTTCTAATTTGGCTTGGAGAAAGCTCATCATTAAAGATAATCACGTCCGGATCTAACTCTTCTGCCAACAGTGACAACTCTTCTACTTTACCTTTACCGATATATGTAGAGGGATGCACTCGATCTCGTTTTTGTGTCAGTGTTGAAATCACAATACCTTGTGCCGTTTCCGCTAAAGCCTGTAGTTCATTCATTGAATAGAGAAAAGTTTCTTCTTCTTCATTAAGTTGACATCCAACTATGATTACTTTTTCAAGCATAATCTTCTCCACTGCACACACCCTCATTTCTAAAAATAAGTCTATATTTCATCTTATCAAATATCAGTAAGAATCTCTATGAGAAAAGTTTTTATATCTTTTTCAAAGAAGTGGTTGCAATCTCTATTTGACGTGTTAGAATCTTTATGGATATTTGTTGGATTACACATCAAAGGGGAAAACAAAATGACATGGGAAATGCTCAGTATTATCGGCACAATAGCCTTTGCTGTTTCAGGCGCCATCGTGGCGATGGAAGAGGAATATGATATATTAGGAGTCTACATTTTAGGAATTGTCACCGCTTTTGGAGGGGGTGCGATTCGGAATTTATTAATAGGGGTTCCCGTTTCAGCACTTTGGGAACAAGGATTTCTTTTTCAAATTGCACTTTTGTCCATTACTGCGGTCTTTTTATTTCCAAACAATCTGTTGAAACATTGGAAAAAATGGGGGAATTTTTTCGATGCTATCGGACTTTCTGCTTTTGCGATTCAGGGTGCCTTATATGCAACCGAAATGAATCATCCATTAAGCGCAGTTATTGTTGCTGCTGTATTAACAGGAAGTGGCGGTGGAATGGTACGAGATATGCTTGCAGGTCGTAAACCTCTTATTCTGCGCTCAGAAATTTACGCGGTCTGGGCAATTCTTTGTGGTTTTGCCATTGGATTGAATGCGATCAACTCACCAGTAGAGCTCTACACCTTATTTATATTAACAACGACATTACGTGTCTTGAGCTATTCCTATCATTGGAAGCTTCCGAACAGAAACCTACGTGCCTTTCAGTAAGAGAAGATGTTTCTTCTCTTTTTTTTGCACAGTCATCAGATTGACTTTTTCTAAATTCTCCTTAAGTATCATTCGCGATTATTAAACTTACTTTATGTTTTTGCTCATTCTCAAAAAAATAATCAGTTTAATATAGAGCCTCCCTTAAAGAAAATGGTAAAATAAGAGAAAAGGGAGGTTGGTACTATGACGAATCACGAAATTGATTACTATATTCACGGAAATGACATGCAGTTTGTTGAAGTGGAACTAGACCCAAAAGAGACCGTTATTGCTGAAGCAGGTAGTTTGATGATGATGGAAGAAGATATTGGCATGGAAACGATATTTGGCGATGGGTCTGGGAACGGTGGTAGCGGATTAGTCGGAAAATTAATGGGAGCTGGAAAACGTTTAGTCACTGGTGAAAGCTTATTTATGACCGCATTCACAAATAATGGCTATAATAAAAAAACGGTGTCCTTCGCTTCACCTTATCCTGGAAGCATCGTCCCACTCGATCTAAATAAACTAGGTGGGAAAATCGTCTGCCAAAAAGATGCATTTTTATGCGCAGCAAAAGGCGTATCAGTAGGAATTGATTTTCAGCGAAAATTAGGTGCTGGATTTTTTGGTGGCGAGGGTTTTATTATGCAGAAGCTAGAAGGAGACGGCATGGCTTTCGTACACGCTGGGGGCACATTACATAAAAAAGAGCTCCAAGCAGGCGAAAAATTGCTGGTAGATACAGGTTGCCTTGTGGCCATGACGAAAGACATCCACTACAATATCGAAATGGTCAAAGGAGTAAAAACTGCATTATTTGGTGGTGAAGGACTGTTTTTTGCTACTTTGCAAGGCCCGGGTACAGTCTGGATTCAATCTCTACCATTTAGTCGACTTGCAAGCCGAGTTTTCTCTGCAGCCCCGAGTAAAGGTGGTTCAAAAGGAGAAGGTAGCATTCTTAACGGTGCGTTTGATCTTCTTGGTGGAGATCGATAACCAGTTTATATAATTCAAGGCTATTCCACAATGCACATTTCGTAGCAACAGATTCTGTTAACTCGATAGATTTCAGGCCCTTTCACGTCTATTTTTGTTCATTTTTACTTAAAAGTGGATGATTTCATAAGGGATTAAGTTTAATAAAAAACAATATAAATGAAAAGAACCTCTTATTTCAAGGGGTTTTTTCTTTCCTATTGAAGGGACAATAATGTTTACAACGTTCTTTTCTGTACACCGAATTTAATCAAATTGTTTTGGCTCAGACTCTTTATGAGTACACCATCGGCGAATCAGCCCGATAACGCCTCGTGTGAATAAGAGATTAATTGTAACTGTGGTTAGCGTAGTAATCCACGTCCATTTTTTATAGGAAATAAGCTGGGTATTATTCTCAAACCATAGTTCACCAATCGTCATGGGGGTACTAAACATGAGAGCTTTCACTACAATTCCAGCTCTCTTAGAATGAAACGTCCATTGATTATGGAGAACAGCAATAATCGGGAATAAGAGACCGTCGAAGAGTAAACTGCTTCGGTATATTTTCGGAAAAAAACGAACTGGAAAGGTAAGAAAGTGTCTCCCAGTCACCAGAGACCCCTGCACTATGGACAAAAAAGCGTGAAAAAAGTAGACGAATAGCCAATCTTTAGCCGGTTTTTTTAAGGTAAAAGGCAATAATAGCAAACCAATAATTGTTAAAAGATATAAAATTCTCCTATCCTTCTTAACTTTCTTCATTCTCTCACTCCTCTATGAACACATTTGGTAGGTGCGTCTATCATCTTCTCTATAAAAAGCGTTCATACATTATGATTAGACATTATTTAAAAATATCATGCCCTAGTCAATTTCCTCTATACAAAAAGACAGCGTGATCGCTGTCTTTTTGTGATAAATGGATAATACCATTCTAAGTTAAAGTTAAATTTAGACCATATTCCCTTCCCAAGCCATCCTTCCGTTTCTCACCTCTTCTCCTTCTCTTACATCAATAATATTTATTGGTTCACTTTGAGATAATTTTGTTTGTAATTGTTGTGGGGTAATCATATTCATGAATATTTCCTCCTCTTAATGATTGTCCAATTTTTTGGGTGGTTTTCGTAAATAATGTGCCTCAACTAGTATGATATACCCTTATAGGTATTTTGTTAAATAAAAAAGAAGAAATCAATCGAAAAAACCCTAGTGCCTTTTTTTTTTTTGATAGGCTGTTTTTGCAAAGAATGCGGCTTTTCGAATTAACCCTCCTATTGTGATGAAGATTGACTTCGGGCATCTTTTCGCATCATTTTTAACCCGAAATGAGGAATGAAAAAAGTGGTTCCATCCTTTTAGTATGCTACAGCAACAAAGTATACGAAAAAAGCCAATAAAAAAACGATCTCAAGAGACCGATTTTTTTCATTGCTTCTCTTTGTCCTCCATGGGGAAAATCAAATCACAACTTTTAATGGTTAAGAGGTCACTTCTCGAAAATCGATTTTGCATTAAAAGCCGCATCGCTTGAGAACGAATGGATTTTTCAATAACGTTTCGAACATAACGCCCATTAGAAAAACTATGTGGGGTTAATGATGTTTTAGCATAATAAAGATGTTCTTTTAATTTCCGTTCAGCATCAGCTGTTAATGAATATTCTTTATCTGCTAACATTCTGTCGCCAATTTCAATGAGTTGCTCTACCGTATAATCCGGAAAATGAAAAACTAGTGGAAACCGGGATTGTAATCCAGGATTTAAAGTTAAAAATTGGTCCATTTCACGGGAATACCCTGCAAGTATTAAAATAAAATCATGCTGTTTATCTTCCATATGCTTCACTAATGTATCGATCGCCTCTTTGCCAAAATCCTTTTCTCCCCCACGTCCCAGCGAATACGCTTCATCGACGAATAAAATACCCCCCATTGACTTTTTAACAAGATCTCTTGTTTTTTGGGCGGTATGTCCGATATATTCCCCTACTAAGTCTGCTCGTTCCGCTTCAATGAGGTGGCCTTTGGACAGAACATTCATTTTCAGAAATAGTTTTCCAATTAACCGTGCTACTGTGGTTTTACCTGTTCCAGGATTCCCTTTAAACATCATGTGAAGCGCTTGCTTTCCACCCTTTAGACCTTCTAATTCCCTTTTTTTATTGACAAAAATCCATGCATAAATTTCTTTCACCATTTTTTTCATTTCAGCCATACCGACTAAGCTTTCTAGTTCTTTTTCAATCTCTTTTAATGCCATATGTTCTGCTGCAGTTGTATCATGGACAATGAGGTCATGTTTTACTTTTTCTTTCGTTTGTGGCTTTTCTTTCGCATTTAAAACAATATTTATTTGCCCTTTGTTTTTCATCCGAATCGGTTCTTTCATATCATTCACCTCACCGTTCCTACAGTTTATGCCCAGAAGTTGGGAGGGTGATGTTTTTAATTCAAAATCACCTATTCATTTCGACTATTTTGTGATTGTTTAAGCTACCTCACTTCAACCTTCTATTTTATGGATATGAACGATTGAACCCTTTTGTTCGTTTTGGTTCATCTATTATTCCACAAGGGAGGAATAACAAAAGTTTGAAGACTTTATTCGCTTTGTAAGAGGTTTGTCATAATTTGCGCTTTCCCAAGAAATAAAGGAAGCCCTTATTTTCACATGAATTGAAACCCTCTATTCGATATTTAAAGTCTAAAGCTACAGAAATTTCTCTTTTATTCATCTTATTCAAAGCATCATAAAACATACCATCATCTGGAGTTTCTTTATCCCCCTCCACATACAAAAGAAATTTTGCTTTAAATGCACCCTTTGATGAATTTTTATGTTGATTTCACTAAATAAAATGGAATCCCTTTTTCAATCACCTAACTAAACCATCTAATCCACCAAGGGTCATCAAATTGACCTGCTGAAATTTGATAAACGCGGTTAAATACGCCTATATGTTTCATTCCATATTCGTAGGCAACTATTGGTGTACAAGTCGAGATATCGGTTCTCCGAGTTGCTTTTCGCTAATCTGAATATAACCTTCCTTCTTTTGGGTGATAATTAACGCTAAATTGATAATAAGTGCCATAAAGCTAATAATAATTCGTTTTTTCTCATTGAGAGCCCGCCTAAATAGATGTCTTGTTTCCACATAACAATTAGAAAGATGGAACCTACCCTAAGTATTGGTCATTACAAATACATGGGATGAGTATAAATATTCTTTAGTCTTGTGCTTGCTACATTCATTATTTCATTCATCCGACAAGCAATTAAAAATCAATCATGTAAAAGTAGTTATTCTGGTACTTGGTAGTCACACCATTAAAACGGTCGATTCATATTTTTAATCAAGAGTAGGATTTTTGAATGTAATATTAGCACCCCTTTAGCGCGCTCACCAAAATTGATTTAGTCCAGTTTTTTTCCATTCCTTTTTCTATAGTCTGTGGTGAATAGGCTCTTCAGACAACTATAATAAGTACATTATCAAATGGTATTTGTCATTGTGTTTTAAAAGGCTACTAAATGCTTTGCTCCTAATTTCCACTCGCCGAATATTTGTTCTTATATTTTTTTCAGGCTATTTTCGCATGGGTTGTTGTTCTCGTACTAATCTGAACATCACGAGAAAGAAGGGTTTCAAATATCTTCATTCAACTTAAAAAACGGCAAAATGAAACGGAGGATTGTAAGGTTGAGAGATAGGTGATTGATGGGATAAAGTTATTGAGAATTCCGATTGAATTGAATACCATGTGAGATTTTTGTATTGTTTTTCGGGGAAATAGAATCACAGTTGGGCATGTCGATCAATAGCGCATTAACCATTCGAAAGTTTTGTACATCCACCGGAAAATACAAATCAAACTTACAAATTAAATAGTAGAATTCAAACACAAAAAGGAAACTCCACCCCTAACTGAGGTGAAGTTTCCTTCGAATATCTACGCTTGTTCCTCAAAATTCAACTGAACATTCCGTTGTGGAGCGAATGTGGATATCGCATGCTTGTACACGAGTTGTTGTTTCCCTTCAGACTCAAAAAGGACGGTAAAGTTATCAAACCCTTTCACCTGTCCGCGAATTTGGAAACCATTTAATAGGAATACTGTGACAAGCGTATTATCTTTTCTTAATTGATTCAAAAATTGGTCTTGAATGTTGATACCTTGCTTCATCTGCTTCTTCCTCCTCTTTTCTCTCTCTACGTATAAATTCGCTCTTTAGTGAAGCTTTCCTGCTACAAATTGAGAAATTCGTTCAATTTTTTCCAGTTCACTGAGCGAGGTTACATCAAACCAGTGGACATCCATTTTATTGCGAAACCACGTCAATTGACGCTTTGCATAACGCCTTGAATTTTGTTTTAGTAAGGAAACAGCTTCTTCTAAAGAGCACTTTCCGTCAAAATAATCATAGAGTTCTTTGTATCCGATGGCTTGAATTGACTGAACATTTCTTATACCTTCATCATATAGTTTCTTTACTTCCTGAAGAAGCCCTTGCTGCATCATAATGTCAACTCGCCGATTAATTCGTTCATATAGTTGATCTCTATCCATCGTCAATCCAATAATGGTTGCATCGTAAAGTAATTCATGTTGTTGTTCTGCTTGATATTCTGCCATCGTCTTACCCGTTAAATGAAAAATCTCTAACGCACGAATAACTCTTCTTGTGTTGTTGGGGTGAATTTTCTCAGCACTGATTGGGTCTATCCATTCTAACTCATGGAACAGCTGCTCAACCCCCTCTGCTGCAATTCGCTTTTCTAATTGTAAACGATACTCCTCATCCCCTTCTGCTTCAGTAAACTGATAATCATACAGAACCGATTGAATATATAAACCGGTTCCTCCAACGATCATTGGCAAAAACCCTCGTGCTTTTACTTCATTCATTTTTCCTCTTACTCTTTGCTGAAACTCAGCAGCGGAAAAGTCTTCCTCTGGGTTTTTAATATCAATTAAATGATGTGGAACTACCTGCATTTCTTGTGGAGAAATCTTCGCAGTCCCTATATCCATTCTCCGATAAATCTGCATAGAGTCCCCACTAATGATTTCTCCGCGAAATTTCTTTGCTAGTTGTAAACTCAACTCTGTTTTGCCAACCGCTGTTGGGCCAATTAATACGATGACGTTTTCCTTTTTCAACCTATTCACTGCTTTCTATGTAATCATCTTTATAACGTATCGTACCACAATTTACAAAACAGAATAAACATCTGAACAGTATAACCGCAGGATAAGAAAATATTCATATTTTCTATAAGAAATGCGCAAGGTGTCTGGTTATCGGCCACAGGCATAAGACCTAGACTGGACTGAGGTACTTTATACCTCAAGACAGGACTCCACTTATGGCCTGTAGCAGATTATCAAAACCATTTTTTAAATCCTCCATTCTAACTCTACAAAAAAAGCTAGACCCTATTCGTCCAGCTTTTTCATGACTATTTTGCAAACCCAAATAGCGTTTTTAAAAAGTGAAAGCTTAATCTCGTTTCCTCTTTTTGTTCAGGACGATTTCTTAGACGATCTTGCACCAAGGCAATAAATTTCTCCTCACGATCAGCCACACTTTCTGTAACCTGATCCCTTTCTTTCTGTAGTTCATCTTGATAAAATTCTCGTTCGAATTGGGATATTTCTCTAAGAGTATCAACTTTATGGGAAATAGAAGAAAATTCTGTTGTATTTACTCGGTTTTGTTTTGCTGCACTCGATGTCACTTCTTTATGCACGATGTTTCGAACCTTTGAAACAATATTTTCCTCCAATTTTTCTAAGTGAGGCTGCAAGGGATCTTTTTCTTCAGGTGTACGGCTAACGATTGTCGTTAACTGTTGGACCGATTCGTAAATATCCTCTAAATTTTTAGGTGAAACCCTCTCTGTTTTTTCTTGATCCCTGATTTTCCGTTGTGCTCTCGCTATGCGTTCTTCCTGCTCACGTTTTATTTTTTTCTCACGCTCAATTTCACTTTGAATGATTAATATGATTTCAGAATCGGAGGACTCTTGCTTTTTTAACTCACTAATTCTTCTAAGCAGGTGGAGGTTTTCAGGTGTGTATTGACGAGCATTGTTTTCATCTCTTCGAATGGTTAACAACGGAGTGAATGTAATTTCCCAAGACTTCAAAATATGAGGGGTGATTTTTAGAATTTTCGTGGCATTGGAGATGGTTACGATTTGATTTTTCAAATAAAACCCTCCCTATTCGTTCTTACCTTATACATTCGTCTACGACGTATCAGATGTCCTTCTCCATGACAAAGGTTCTAAAAACTAGTCAAATATTCTGTCAAACTCACTTTTTCTGAGCTGTTTCGTGAGTATCTACCCTTTCGACTACATTTGCTGGGAGGGGAAGTGGAAATTTGGCTTTTTGCCGATGAAGGAATGGTAGAAGGTTGTTGGAATTCATCTAAAAAAGGTTTTGAACCTAAATCACCAAAATTCTACCTATTAATTTATGAGTATAATTATGAAAAATTATAATAAATTTGTGGCTCTTCGCTATTTAGTGTTGACAAGACAATTTTCTAGGGTTCAATTGATGCTACCATTTTAGCTTAATGTCAGGATTCTACATATTGATTAAAACAAGCGAAAAACCAAACCGGACAAGGGAATGAGTTCAATTGCTCGCTCAGCATTCACCACCTGTTACAAGAATAATTGATTGAGTTCTGAAACCTACATAGTTGTTTGAACTAAATACTAAATAGCGAAGAAGCAACTTTGTTTAATTAATTTGTAAGAAATCTTCCAAGCAAATAAAATATTTGTTTATTCATCTACTTTAGAAGAAAACAACTGATACTTTAATAAATCCACTTGACCATGCAGCCCTACTTTAACACCCTCGCTTTCTAAATTCATCACCTGCTCATGATAGGCTTCCTCATCTTGTAAAGCAATTTGCCCTTTTGCATTAATGATTCGGTGCCAAGGGAGATGCTGTTTCTTGCTCATCGAATGTAGAATTCGGACAACTTGGCGTGCAGCCCGAGGACTGCCTGCAAATGCTGCAATCTGACCATAAGTCATCACCTTTCCTTCTGGAATTTCACGAATAATTTCAATCACTTTTTCTGTAAAAGGAGACAAACTCATTTATCCTTAAACCTCCATATCCTATTTCTGAAAAGCGGAAGTGGCTGCCCAGGGACGGCAGGCATCTGGCAGTACACGAAGTGAAGCCTGCTTCACGTAGTGGGCTGACAAATGCCCGAGTCCCTAGCCACTGCAGCTGGATCATGAAAAGCGGAAGTGGCTGCCCAGGGACGGTAGGCATCTGGCAGTACACGAAGTTAAATCAGATAAAATAGCCACAATGTATACGAAAAGAGCCTAATTAAACACCCAACCCATCCTGTTTATGTCACCGAGCTAAGGCTGGGCGTAACTATTCAATATTTACAACATAGTTTCTAAATTAATCGCTACAAATTTCCTTCCTCTTACTTAAGCTTCACACTATAATACCGCATCGCTGCTAGGTCTCCCACCACATCAAAATGACCTTTATCGATTAATTTCCGCAATCGATATTCGAGAAATAAATCGCTTATGAATTGATTCTCAATGTTTCCGAGGACTTCCCCAATTAACCTACCTGATTTCATGTATTCATCACCACGTTTATCTGTCAAAACTCTTGCTTTTTCAAAAATCAATGAATCGAAATAAGTCTCATCTACTGATACAATTTGATCGTTTTTCCAAATGCGGAGAGCCGTATCCTCTCTACTCAGTTCAATCCATTCGTTTAGAAATTTTTCTTTTTCTGAAGCCATTAACGGTACTATATCTTGACTTTTGTTATACATCAAATTGAAATGATCAGGAGAGATTGATGCACTAGTGAGGAAATAATGACTTCCCGGTTTGGCCAAGAATTCATGAAATAAATGATTCGTATTTATCAACTTCACTTCATTTTTTCGACCTTTGAGCAAATATATGATAAACCTCACTCCAATTTGCTCATGGGAATTATTAGAAGTCCAGATCGTGATGGGAACCTCTTCAGGGATGGAGTCGATTTCTTCCATCATCTGAAAATAACGCCTCAGGAAATCCTCGTATTCGTCCCGAATGACATTCTCTTTTATCCAACGAAACCGTTTCACGAATCCTTTTGTTTCATGGAGGTTTTCAATTGGTCCCTCCGCAAAATAATCCGAAATAGCGAGGACCCTCTCGTCACGAATTCCCTCAGTAGAGAATAAGTGCTTCAGCGCACCTCCAGCAGAATCCCCGAACAATATATGATATCGGGTGTAGATTCCTTTAGTAGGGTCTTTTCTGGCTGAAACATCTGAAATGAGCTTTTTGATTTTCACTAGTCTTTCTATCCCATCTGCTGACTGCATTTTATCCGTTTCGATAGTATCCACTGTAATCATCGCTTGAAATAATAAGCTTTTACTATCCGATTCGCTCATAGATAAGATTTGTTCGCGTAGCCCTTCTAATTCATGCATTTAGAAACCTCCTCAAGTTTTAACACACTGAAATGAATAGTTAATATGTAAGTAACTAGCTTCAAGAACAGGAGTCCCATTAATTTCATAGCATCCCTCTACTAAGAGGTTAACCTCTTTTGAATGAAAGATAGACAAAATTCCAATTAAAAATGAACCTACTAAAAACCCAAGAGAAAGAATCAATAATAGTTGTTGTGCACTTGTAAATGATTTTCGCCTCATTTAGAGTCACCTCAATTTAATTACTAAACTATTTTCGCAAAAATTGTTGCTTTTGACACCAGTATATTATCCAAGATATAGCTTTGTTTCGTGCATCATTTCGACAACTTTTAATGGAAATCAACAGTGAAAAGGGATGATTTAATCAAAAATTTGATGCGATAGCCTCAATGTATACGAGAAGAGCCCTTCACCAACATCATTCAAGATCAAATTGATATTTGTTTATAACAACCATTTAGTAGTCCATTTTCAAAAAGCCTCAACCTTTATGAAAGGCTGTTTTCGCAAAGTTTGTTGTTTTTCGAATTAGTCTCTATTTCATGATAAAAAATGATATCGGGCATCTTTTCGTATTTTTCTTTAGTTGAAATGAGGAAAGAAAAGTGTGTTTCTATCCCTTTTTATATGCTAGAGCCACAAAGAATACGAAAAGAGCCTTACAAAATCAACTTTTTATCCATTTCATAATACCTATATATCGCCTGTAGGATACAAAATATGGCTAGTTAATGACAATTTGAAATTGACTCGCCTACATAAAATCAAAATAATAGCGAATGACATGAAAGAAAATAGGGGCTGTATACGTTAAGCTGTCTACACTCGTTAAATAACTTTCTTTTAACTGCAAAAATTTTTCCTGATCGCCAATTAATAAATCACGCTTTAAAACCGAGATTGTTAAACTTCCGAGAAAGGCACTCACACTGATAATAACACCAGACAGAATGCCAAATTTCATATCAAGCGGCGTTAAGTAGGGATACAGTAAAGTTGACAAAGCGGTTGTCGTTAAGATCGATAGCGTGAATCCTTCCCAAGTTATATTTGGGTGCGCAGACGGAACAACCTTTTTTTCACCTATAAAAATGGATACTAAAAATTGAACAACATCATTGGCTTGGGTGAGCACGACTAAAAATAGAACAAGATTTGCACCGTATTGTTCGTTCGCGACTTGATAGTAAGCTAAATGGCTTAACCCGAAAACCATCAGCATTAGCCCCCATTGAGTTGAACTAACGGAACGTAAAAAGCCTGCGGTACCATTACCTAAGATTCTCGGTAATGGGAGAAATAAGAACACATAGACTGGAATAAACACGATAAACATGCCATACCAACCAATGCTGATCCAGTAAAATTGAAGAGGTATCGCTAAATAAGCCCACCAAAAAAGCTGGCGTTCTGCTTTTCTTGTTTTCATCATTGAAAAATACTCCTTGAGCGAAAAGAAGCAAAGAAATAGTAGGGAAATTAAGGCTATTGTCGAATTAAATAAAGTAGCAATAGAAAAAACGACCAGCATCCCCCACCATGTTTTAACGCGTGCATTTAATGCAGAGAAATCTTCTCTTTTTTTAAACGATTTTACTACATAAAATGATAGATGAACAATAGCAAGTGCGAAGGCCATCATCGATAATGTTACATATGTTTGGACCATCCTACTCCCCCTACAGACACTATGAATCTAGTTCATAGTATGATGGAAATCAATTCAACATTCAACATAAATTGACAAAAATGAGGGCTGAAAGATGACGAAGAAAATCTATATTCTACTGACAGATACTGGAACCTTTTTTACTAAATCTATTAAAAAATACACAAAAGCACCTTATAATCATGCTTCCATTTCCTTTGATTCTGATTTAATCGAACTATATAGTTTTGGACGAAAAAAACCGGATAATCCACTAGACGGTGGATTCGTAAAAGAAGATGTGTTTAACGGAACGTACAGTCTTTATCCAAACACGACATGTGTGATTTATGAGCTAACTGTCACAGAACGTCAAGTTGAAAAAATGAAACGCATCTTACATTTGTTTATCAAAAACAAACGCCGCTGGACATATAATCTTCTCGGCATCTTAGGAATCACACTAAAAGAACCGGTAGAAATCAGTACATCCTATTTTTGTTCCCAATTTGTGGCGGAAATCTTAAAGCGATCGGGGATCCAATTGTGGGATAAGCTACCTGCATTAGTGACTCCAGATGATTTCCGCGAGCAAAAAGATCTTCAATTAGTCTATGAAGGTAAACTATTTGATTATGAACCTATCCGACTCCGACGAGCAAAATAGTCTCTATCCTCTAGGACATATTTCTCTCTTTGAACAAATGACAAAATGCTGAAGCGACCTGAACGCTTCAGCATTTTAGATTTCCCTTAAGGAGTTAGCAGTAATTTTTCACCTTCCGCCTCCTCTAACGACGTTTTATGATACTCCCCTTCTGCCCAATCCTTAATACTGTTGTCATACCACTCGCTTTTGAAATGACCACTTTGACCGGGCCCGATAATATGCTCGGCTTCAGTCATAATTGCTGTATCATTCACATATCGCCAAGCGGCACCGTGCACAACCATTCCGGTTTCATCTGATTTAGCAGCCTGTACAGTCACATGACTTCCGCCAATTGGGAGCGGATCTTCTTTGTTAAAAATAAATTCTAATACCGGGGAACTTCCAGATAGAGGATGAGCAAAGTACAATTGATGATTCTCTCCCCATTTCCATTTTTGTGGATCTCCGCCAAATTCTGCTGCAATATTTTTCACTGCTTGTTGAAAGGCATCGGTTAGTACTTCATTATATCCACCAGCATCTTCAAACCAACGGACCTCTTCCCCAATGGATGCTTTTCGAATGAATTCATCGACAATACTCTGTTTTCCGTTAAAAAGTTTCAATGCCTCTTCTGGAATATCCTCTTGGAAAAGAACATCTCCTATCGCATACATCCACTCATGATAGAGTAGTGGTTGGGGTAAATTTTTATCATCTTGATAGTTCCAAGATGTGAATAACTTCAGTGCTTCTTTTTCTGTATTTGATAGTTTGGCAGAATCGACATCCTCAGTTAATATTGGAATAAACTCACCTGCATAAAGGTTTTTTTGATCCATTTGCAAATCTTTCATATCTTCTAAAGAATACACTTCTTTTTCTTCCAAAAATTCCTCTATACGCATATAGCGATACGGTTGAGCCCAGTGGTTGCTAATATGATAGGGATACTCTTCCCCAACCACTTTATTATTAGCGGTCGCAATATAACCTTCAACAGGATTGATCACTGTCGGCAATTCGTCATATGGAACAAAGCCTTCCCACTCGTATTCATCTGTCCACCCTGGTACGGGTAGTAAGCCATCA
The DNA here is from genome assembly GCF_037024155.1 of Bacillus sp. 2205SS5-2. Classification (NCBI taxonomy): domain Bacteria; kingdom Bacillati; phylum Bacillota; class Bacilli; order Caryophanales; family Bacillaceae; genus Bacillus; species Bacillus spongicola. The sequence continues at coordinate 27,993 of NZ_JAYKTS010000020.1, read as the reverse complement.
CCTTGTTTTCTCATCGGCAGCTTACCGTTCGCTTTATACGCAATGGTACCGTCTTCTGATGCAAACATGAAGTTCTGCATAGGCGCATGAAAATCTTCTAATGCCGTCTCAAATTCCTCCCAGTTATTGGCTTCATTGATTTGGAGAAATGCTTGTAGCTCTGGTGTGGCGTCTAAAGCGGTCCAGCGCAGTGCAAGCGCCGTTTCATTACTTTCTTGATGAGCAAACTCTGAAATGACCGGACCATGACGGGTGATTGTTACTTCATAGTCAACCGTTTTACCGTCCTTCACTTTAATCGGTTCAGAAATAATTGTTGCTTTCTCGTACGAATCATTATATAAAAACTCATCTTTATCATCAGGGTTTCTTTTTTCAATATACAAATCTTGCACATCAGGCCCTGTATTCGTCACGCCCCAGCTAATCGAATCATTGTGACCAACAATAATGCCAGGTATGCCTGCAAAAATCACACCACTTACATTCATCTCTTCTGTTTCAAGATGCATTTGATACCAAATAGACGGGGTACCTAGCCCTAAATGAGGATCGTTAGCGAGAAGTGGTTTTCCACTTTCCGATTTCTCTCCACTGACCACCCAATTGTTACTACCGTTATCCTCAGGCGGAATAATTGCTTTGGCAAAGGCACTTACTATATCCAAATCGATATCCTCATAAGAAGCGATAATGGTCGGAGCATTTTCCGGATAACTCGGAAATAATTCCTTGGCTTTTTCTTCTGAAAAATTGGCAAGAGCCCAATAACGAAACGCCTGACTCTGCCAATGACCGCCCAGATCAAAGGCCATATATTTCCCAATTGTCAAAGAATCAATGGGGGTCCATAACTCTGGTTCATATCCTAGTAAAGTAAATTCAAGTGGTAGCTTATTTTCGTCAATGCTCTCCTCTATGTAAGCATTAACTCCTTGAGCAAACCAATCTAGCGTTTGAATCGACTCTTCACCATAAATGGCAAGGGAGGCTTCCGCCGCTCGACGAAGACCAAGTGTTCGGAAAAATTTATCAGTATCTATTGTCGCTTCACCTACGACTTCACTTAATCTTCCAGATGCCTGCCTTCTTGCTAAGTCCATTTGAAATAATCGATCTTGTGCTTGCACATACCCTTGGGCCATGTATAAATCTTGTAATGAAGTTGCCTTCAAATGAGGGACACCCTCTCCGTCCCTTAAAACTGCTACCTCACTTCCAAGTCCCTTCAACGTTACAGATCCCTCCGTTTGAGGAAGAGATCGAGATGTGAAAACGGTTACAAAAATAGCGATTACTAAGATTAATACTAGAATGATTCCCACTATCCAAGCTAATCCTTTTTTCCATTTCTTTCTTTGCTTTTTGATTGGTTCTCGTTGTAAGGTTTGAGCAGCTTCCATTAAAAAACCCCCTTTTAGCTTTAATTAGCTATAAAGGGGGGAAATCCTTTATTTATTCGATTGATTTAACCTATTTTCGATCCAGTAAACAATATCTTGAAAAACCTCTTCTCGATTAATTTCATTTAGCATTTCGTGACGACCGTCTGAATAAAAACGTGAAACAATATCATATTCACTATACCGTTGCATTTGATTGATGACCTTTTGCACGCCCTTAGTTCCTCGACCAACAGGATCTTGATCCCCACTAATAAATAAGAAGGGAACGTCTCTCGGTATCTTTTTTACTTCATTCTCATCATGAATTCTACTCAATCCTGTTAGAAGATCAATAAACATTCCCGCTGACGAAACTCTTCCACAATAAGGATCAACGATATAATCTTGGACAGCTTCTTCGTCTCGTGATAGCCAGTCAAACGGGGTGTTCGCAGGTGAAAAATTTTGATTGAATTTCCCAAACGAAAGCTTATCTAACAGCGAACTTGCAGTTTTCATCCCCTTTTTCTTCCCAATTCTATTTGCAATGAGCTTTCCAGCACGACCCATAAACGGGGAATAATCACCGGTACCAGACAAGATCACTCCTTGTAACGGTTCTGAATAGCGTTGAATATACCGCCTCACAATAAATGAGCCCATACTATGACCAAATAAAAAGAGTGGAACCCCGTGATATTGACTGCGAACAAACGCATTAACTTCGTGAAGGTCATCCACGACACGTTCAAAGCCTTCTTCATCAGAAAAATAGCCAACACTGCCGTTTTTTTCTGCCGTTCTCCCGTGGCCTCGATGATCATGACCGATAACAAAAATTCCCCGTTTCACTAAATACTCGGAAAACTCTTGATAGCGCATAATATGTTCCGCCATGCCATGGGCAAGCTGAATTACTGCTTTCGGTTGACGGTCTTCCTCTTTCCATTCGACCGTAAAAAGCTCATTCCCATCTCCCGTACGTAAATACCCTACACTCTCATTCATCGGCTCTCCCCCTTTTCCTTCATTCTACCGCAGGTTCAACCGCATCGACCAGTTCTTTATTTAATTCAGCTTCATATTCTTTATATTGGTCGGTCGTCCAAGCCAATAATTCATTCATCACGTTCATGACAGGCTCTTTCCACTGCCTCACCCAATCAATATCGAAAAATAAAGCTCCTGTCCGGCGAATAAAGAAGTCAGCAGGGGTATAGGCCATTTCATTTTGTACGGCGTAGACAACTTGAGCGTAAATAGCCGGAGGTAGCGTCTTGTCTCCATCCCTTTTTTCATATGTCTTTACAAGATCATAAATATGTTGAACATTTTTCCCGTACATTCTTGTTAATTTCCGACCGACCTCAGACGATAATCCAACACTCACCGCTTCTTTTGCTTTATGTTGAATAAACCGATCAAACCCTTTAGAACCTCCCACATCACCACCTGAAATAGGAAGGTCTTTTGTCTTCGATGAAGAAAAGGACGAGCCTTCACTTTGCTGTAATCGGTCTACGACTAAATCGACAACCTGTTGAGCCATTTTCCGGTAACCAGTAAGCTTACCTCCAGCGATGGTGATTAAACCACTATCATGCTCCCACACTTCGTCTTTTCGTGAAATTTCTGAAGGATCTTTCCCTTCTTCATAAATCAGCGGTCGAATTCCTGCCCAACTCGATTCAACATCTTCTTCAGAAAGATCCATACTCGGAAACATATAAGCAATGCTTTCTAAAATATACGCACGGTCGCTTTCCGTCATTTTCGGATGAGCTTTATTGTAATCAAAAAACGTATCAGTCGTTCCCACATAGGTTTTTCCATCACGAGGTATGGCAAAAACCATTCGTCCATCTGGCGTATCGAAATACACGGCTTGTTGCAAAGGGAATTTTTCTGAGCTAAAGACGAGGTGAACCCCTTTTGTTAACCGGAGTTTTTTATTGTTGCGACTTGTGTCTTTATCCCGCATCTCATCCACCCATGGTCCAGTGGCATTGACCACTTTCGTACCACTAATGGTCAATGAGTCTCCAGAGATCATATCTTTCCCTTCTACCCCAACAACCCTTTCTTTTTCATAGAGAAACTTCTCCGCTTTTACATAATTAATCACCTTTGCACCAAAAGCTTCGGCCGCTTTCATCACCTCGATCGTCAACCGAGCATCATCCGTGCGATATTCCACATAATACCCCCCCCCTTTTAATGATTCTTGTTTAATCAATGGTTCAAGTTGGAGGGTGGTCTTTTTAGATAGCATTCTTCTTCGCTCCGATTTTTTGACTCCGGCTAAAAAATCATATACCTTTAATCCAATCGATGTTGAAAACCGGCCAAAAGTACCTCCTTTATGAAATGGAAGTAGCATCCATTCTGGTGTAGTGACATGAGGGCCATTTTCGTAAACGATCGATCGTTCTTTCCCCACATCTGCGACCATTTTGATTTCGAATTGCTTCAAGTATCGCAATCCCCCGTGTACAAGTTTCGTTGATCGACTGGATGTACCAGCAGCAAAATCTTGCATTTCGAGTAAAGCTACTTTCATCCCTCTAGAAGCGGCGTCTAGTGCAATACCAGCTCCTGTGATGCCTCCACCGACGATGATTAGGTCATATTTATCCTGTTGTAGTTCTTCGATAATTGCTTTACGATTCGAACTTGAAAATGCCATTTAGTGTATCCCCCTTATTTTTCCCTTTTCTGTATATATACACAAAAAGAGACCATAACTAACATGATGGACGTGTTTCCATCGTGTCGTAAGGTCTCTCCATTTCTCTACCAGTCTATTAACTTGTTTTTAGTATAACATGATTTCAATCTATTTAAAAGCACGTGCGGCTTCGACGGCTTTTTTCCAACCAGTATATAACTCTTGTTGTTTCTCCTCTTCCATACTCGGTCTAAACCGGCTCTCAACTCTCCATTGAGCAGAAATTTCCGCCTGGTCCTTCCAAAAGCCAACAGCAAGACCGGCTAGGTAAGCTGCTCCTAATGCCGTCGTTTCATTCACAACCGGTCGCTCCACTGGGACCCGAACCATTTCACTAAGAAATTGCATGAGAAAATTATTTTTGACTACTCCACCGTCTACTCGAAGCGTCTGCAGAGAGATCTTTGAATCAAGCTCCATTGCATCTAATACATCTTTTGTTTGATACGCCAGTGATTCAAGAGTGGCACGAATAAAATGTTCCTTCGAAGTCCCGCGCGTTAAACCAAACACCGCCCCGCGAACATCACTATCCCAGTAGGGTGTTCCTAAGCCAACAAAGGCCGGAACAACGTAGACACCGTCCGTTGAATCGACTCGCTCAGCATACAACTCGCTATCCTTTGCTTCGTTAATCATCCGCAGACCATCACGCAACCATTGAAGAGCTGAACCGGCAACAAAAACACTACCTTCAAGGGCATAAGTCACCTTTCCATTAATTCCCCAAGCAATTGTTGTTAACAAACCGTGCTGAGAAATAACCGCTTTTTCTCCTGTATTTTTCAACATAAAACAGCCTGTTCCAAATGTATTTTTCGCCATGCCTTCTTCATAGCAAGCCTGGCCAAATAATGCCGCCTGCTGATCGCCTGCCGCTCCTGCAATTGAGATTTCTTGACCAAAGAAGTGATACGGAACCGTTTCCGCATATATTTCGGATGAAGCTCTTACCTCCGGAAGCATCGAGTGAGGAATGTCCAGAATAGCTAGTAACTCTTCGTCCCAACATAATTCATGAATATTATACAAAAGCGTTCTAGAAGCATTAGAGTAATCTGTAACATGCGCTTTTCCACCAGAAAGCTTCCAGATTAACCAAGTATCAATCGTACCAAATAATAGTTCACCTTTTTCCGCCCTTACTCTCGCTCCGTCTACAGAGTCCAGAATCCACTTTACCTTTGTTCCTGAAAAATATGGATCAATTAGTAGACCTGTTTTACTGCGGAACAGCTGCTCATGACCTGCTTCCTTTAAATTCCCACAAATATCCCCTGTTTGTCTCGATTGCCAAACAATTGCATTATAAATCGGACTACCCGTATCTTTATCCCACACCACAGCTGTCTCTCGCTGATTCGTAATGCCAATTCCAGCAATTTGTTCCGGTTTAATACTTGATTCTGTTAAAACGGTCGCAATCACAGCTAAAATCGAACCCCAAATTTCGTTCGCATTATGTTCTACCCAGCCCGGATGTGGAAAAAGCTGAGTGAATTCCTTCTGAGCAGAATGAACGACCTCACCATTATGATTAAAAATTATGGCTCGAGAACTCGTGGTTCCTTGGTCCAGTGATAAAATATACTTCTCCACTTTTAATTCCCCCTCCAATAGAAGTTAACATTCTCATTTTAACCCCATTCAATTGCCTTCGTATACTTTCCAGAGTTCAGGATTCGAGGTGGTTATCGCAACAGCACCTGCATCGATAGCCGCTTCGACCTCATCCTTTGTTTGAATTAACCCACCCGCAAAAATCGGTTTTCCAGTTTGCTGATGTAGATGAGTAATGATTTTCGGCACAACACCAGGCAGAACTTCGATAAAATCAGGATCATTGCTTTTGATTAATTCTACACTTCGGTTTAAGGCACTTGAATCAATAATAAACGTCCTCTGTGTCGCGAGTACTCCCTTTTTCCTAGCTCGTTTAATCACACTACTTTTCGTGGAAATGATTCCATAAGGTCTAAGTTCCTGACAGACAAAATCCGTTGCATATTCATCACTCCGTAAGCCCTGTATCAAATCAATATGTAGAAACATCTTGCGGTTTTGCTCTTTTGCATACTGAAATGCACCCTTCAACAACCCAATATGCAAATCGAGAAAAATCCCATATTGATAAGACGTTTCCAACATCTTATCAAAGTCTTTCATACTACGAATCGCTGGTAAGATGGTTTGATTATGAAAGCTCATTTTATCACCTAATTTTTCCTTTATACCTTAAAAATAATTGATTTAAAGATAGATAGCAAGGAGTTTTAGAAGATGCAGAAAAGTGGAGGTTTGAAAATCGGCATTTAAACAGCAAGTATCCCCTCTTAAAAAGGGCTCTGTTATAAAGAAAGGTTAATAATTGAATCAGAATCAGACGTCGTAGCGATACAATAAGGCTAAACCTATTCCGTTGCTCGAATGTACCAGGTTATTCGATATAATATTAATTTGAAAGACTATAAACATAAAACAGGACATTCTCGCATTATGAGAATCTCCAATTCTGATTTCATAATTGAACCCATTTCCTGAAGACTTTAATTCGAGATAATTTAAAGTGTGATTCTCAGCTAAAGCCCCGATACTTGAATAAGTAAATTGTGTTGTTAATTAAATATCCAATTACGAACTATATCTAAGGATTTATTAGAAATAAAAGAACCATGTAAGATTAAATCTGCGCGTCATTTTGCAGGTTCAACAAACTCGTTACGGCCTTGCCTCACTAAATCAAGATATTCTGACGAGATATCTATCGTCAATGGCTTGTTCGTTAATATCACTTTTTAACTTCTCTCAAATCTCTCATCTAATAGGCAATCAACAAATATTATCAAATCTATTTTTTCTCAAAAATTCTCAATACACAAAACCATTATTTCTAAACTATAACAACATCATGAGTTTCCGTTGATAAAAAATGATTAATATCTGTATTTAATCTGTCCATATCCACAGAAGTTGGTTGGCTATAATCAGCATATTCCTTCTCATTAATAAGGAGCATTTACTTTCGGTTTAACCTCTCAAAAATAAATCATCAGTAAATATTGTTAGAACTGTTACTACGTCTAAGTTCTTTGCCAAATTACTACAAAAGGTGGTTTTGCCACTTCCAAAGCCGCCTGCTATTCCAATTACAATATAACGCTCTCTTTCTTTCATTATAGTCTCCTTTTTGAATGAACCTGCCCGTTAATGGGATATTAAAAAAGCCGGAGATCAGTTGTGCGTTCTTAAGCTATCTTCACCGTTAGCTTAAGTGAGAAATCTCACAATAACCCCTTATACTTAACAAAAAATGGTGTTAACAACGAACCAACAATGAGTATGAATATCCCTATTACAAGAGTTAGAATGATATTTTCGAAAGGGGATAGGACATTCATAAAAATCAGCGAAGGTACAATTGTACATAATACAAAAGATAATCTCCCAGTTTTGGTTATTCTGTGTTCCGTTCCACAGTTATTACACTCAATAGGTTTGTATTTCCATACAAACGATTTATAGATTTTACTCCAGCTAAATTCAATTTTACATTTATCGCATTTCTGCAAAATAAAACACCCCCGATATTAGAGTTACTTTAATAATGTACGCACTGTATTAAAGCCCCCGATAGTTTAATAGGACTTTATATCTCAGTAGCCTCCTACATTGTTTCCTTTTCTTCTAACTCCAGCCATCAAGCATTTTCATCTTTCTCCTAACTAAACATTTCACTTATTCTTTAATATAGGCTGTTTTCGCAAAGTTTGTTACTTTTCGTATCAGTCTATTATCTATGATTTAACTTAGCTTCGGGCATAATTTACTAAAAGCGGAAGTGGCTGCCCTGAGGCGACAGGCAAATGACAGCCCACTACGTAAAGCTCGCTTCACGTAGCGGGCTGTCATTTGACCCGATCCTCAAAGCTACAGCAGCTGGATCCCCGTCTGTTTTTGATGGAATTCAACAACGAAATGGAAGATTTAATCAAAAATATGATGAAATAGCCACAATGTATAAGAAAAACTCGATGGCAGCGCTCACGTCTCGCCGCCACCGCCTATCATAAAAAAAGTAATTTCAACCCCAATAATGGTATAAACCCGATATGCTTGGAGCGAACTTACTAATTTGGCGATACCTAAATATGCCTTTTTTCATACAAAGAGCCAATACAAAAAAAGAATAGAATTTTTCTAAAATATCTCTAAAATACATCCACATTCTTATTGAACTTAACTGTCCAATGATTGAATCAAGGAAAAGCTGAAACAGCTGTCCGTATCTCTGCATTCGCCACTTATAATGAAAAATCAATTACTAATATTTCATATTCTAATTATCAAATAACGTTTTCTCTGCTAGTCTAATGTTTTTCTTTAAATATTCTGGTAATTCCTTATGAGCAAGAATCTCTGAAGTAGTCATCCAAATTACATCATCTACTTCTTCAGTGCTTTTTGCGTAAGGTTCACCCAATTTATGATGGCATAGAAAAACTATATCAATTACATTTATGCCTGAATCAGTAACAAAAGAAGAGCTATTTACATATTTGATCCCTGTAACTTCGCTGCCTACTTCTTCATAAATTTCTCGCTTCAAAGTCCTTTCTAAAACATCGGATGAAACCCCTTCAATTTCACACTTGCCGCCAACTAGTGAAAGAGAGCCTCCTGCGTGTTCCTCCTTTTCGCTTCTCAGAATTAAAAGCCATTTACCATCGTGGTGAATAGCACCTTCTACATTTACTACAAACATAAAACAATCCCCCCAATAAGATACAGTCCATCATCAGTAATACTGCGCCACAATTTATTTTCAATTATTTCGAAATATTGCAATTAACTCAATTATTATTTTCATAAAAATGGAAGCCTATCTTTTTACAAATGTGCCCCCTTCATTTGAATAAGGAGAGTTTTATAAATCTATTTCCATCCGCCTCATTTTTGTCTTTAAATTCATTGTTTCATAAAATTTTATAGCATTTTCGTTAAACTCCCACACGCCTAATTCTAATGAATCTGCTTCTATGCTCTTTGCGAACTCCAATATTTTCCCAAAGAATATTTTTCCCCACCCTTTTCCTCTGTACTTAATATCGACACCAAAATCGTCCATAAAAACAACCTTCTTTGGAGTTAGAATCGGCCTTTCCTTTGAGTTTTTTATTGTAATTATTGTATAAGCGATTGTTTGGTCTTCTTCTAATAAGAATATCTTTGTATTTTCTCCATCTATTAAATTGTTGAAATACTCCTTGTCTAACGTGATATCAGCCATCTTATAATGGTCTGGTCTTTCCGTTGTATGAATTTCGTGCACTTGTTTTTGTATTTGATGAATTACATCATAATCATTCTTGGTGGCTTCTCTAATGTGCATAGCCAATATATTCTCCCCCTAATGGTTGCCGTATTAATTTTAGTGTTCGTTCTCATATTAAATGGCTGTTTTCACAAAGATTATGGCTTTTCGAATAAAAAGGAATCCCTTGACTTGTATGATTTCGTGCTCTTTTCCTAATGAAAAATTCTTCATTTCTAGATAAAAAAGAAGAAATCAATCGAAAAAAAACTACTGCCTGTTTTTTCTTTGTGTCAAGAGCAACAATGTATACGAAAAGAGCCTATTAAATAGCAGCTGTATTTGATTATTACGCCCCTTTAAGAATTAGACGAAAACCAACATGATTAATTTCCCAACCTTTCGTTACCCTGCCGTTTAACTTAAAACAAATTATTTCAAATGTTCAATATTTACACAACCCCTAATTCGACAAACTAGCCCATTTGCTGAATAGTTTTTTGTGACCTGTTCAATTAAGCAACTGAAATAGGAGTTTTATAATGCTTCATATTTTTCTCGCAAAGAATAGCAATCTCCTAAGTTTCGTGTACATTGGATAGGAAAAGCATTGTTTATTCTTACTTCAATTACTGTCTATCGAACGAAGATCTAGAAACTGAAACCATGTAAGATACAACTTTTAATAATTGCTACTCTAGTTTTTAACATAGTCAAAATAAAGTAACAACAAGTTCCAATGAGATCATCTAAAACGATCGTAGACGCAACACTAGCTTTGTTGAAAGCAAAAATAAGCCTAGAAAATTCCAAGCTTATTCCTCCTGCTTTATTTCATCCAAACAGAGTTCATACCCATTGTAAGCTCCAAAGTTGTCATGACCTCACTTGTAAACCCAACAAGGAAGCGAAGCCTATTGCTTGCTCACGTGAAACTAGACAACCGTCTAAACTCTCTCGATCAACATGCAGTATGTCAAACCGACAAGTACTAAGATCAATCCCATTCAGTGAAACTTCAGTGAAATTCACCCCATCTAAATCACTCGAAACAAAACGAACCTTTTTCATATAACACCCATAAAAATTTGCTTGCTGTAACGAGGTTTGATCAAATAACACATGCTTACACTTAGCCTCAACAAAGTCAGTCATATTCCCAATGCATTGATCAAACAACACATTTCCCAGCGTAGCCTCAGATACATTCATTCCGACAATCTTACAATTTTTAAATTGTACACGATGAATCATTCCCTCCGAGAAGTTAGTATTCGACAAATCGCAATCTTCAAATACCACATCGGTCATGTCAATTCGGTTAAAAAAACCATTGACTAGTTTCACCTTTTTAAAGGTAACTTTCGATAATACTAATTTTTCTACTTCCGCAAAATCGATGGTTGTGTTCGAAATAAGGCAATTTGCTAAGTAAGGATCTTCATCTTCATAAATATCTTGGAAGTTAGCTTCTTTTTGATGGACTGGTATTTTTGGTGATTCTATTTTGGACATCTTAACACCCTTTACTATGTTTTCAACGCTCTCCTATCACCTTACCATACATCAGAAAGAATTGAATTATTCTATGAAAAGCAGTAGACTTTTGAGCCCATTTATCATAAAAATGTTTTGGTAAAGTTTATTGCTTTTTCAATTCAGTCCAATAACGATGATATAGTTTTGTTTCGGTCTATTTATAATGGAAATAAACAGAAAATGAAGGATTCTATCTAAAATCAAATGGAAGAGCAACCATCTATACAAATAGAACTCTAATTAATCGTAGTTCCTCTTGGTCGTATCCTTCATATTCACTTCATCTAATCCATTTTTCCTTTTGCAGTATATGAAAGGCGTATGTATCACGCTAGAAACACACGAAAATAAAAAGTAGCTTCCTACTCCTCTACTAGCACATTTAAAATATCATTTTTTCATTATAGGAGGAAACTAAATAACGAACAAAGGACAAAAAATTATGGAAGAGGGCTGTTTTCACAAAGTTTGTTACTTTCCATACAAGACTCTAAAATGTGACATAGCTTTATTCCGGAGAATCTTATCTTCAATTTCCAATGGATATCAACTGTAAAATGGAGGGTCCAATCTAAAATTTGATGGAATAGCAATAATGTATACAAAAAGAGATTGAATCACTAATCAAATGGAGGAAAGATCGTCCTAATTGGAAACAAAGCAGGCAGATGTGGATTCATCTATCAGTATAAGGTCTGCAACATTTATATATTCGCTACAAAGACAGAGGTTTTGTTATTTTAGGCTTTCCTTGTAATCAATTTGATCATCAAGAACCTGCTTCCAATGAACATATTCAAGCTAATTATTTGTTAAATTATGTGGTCAATTTCCCATGATCCCAAAAAACGCATGTGAGTGACGCGAGAAGTCGTCAGCTGATTTGAAGCCACTACTGATCCTACCGATATGGAACAAAATATTGAAAAATTATTGAAAACGATTGAAGAATAAGATGTACAATCGGACCAGGATATGAACGATATCTTAGTCCTTTTTTAATTTTAGATGGCTATTGTATCTAGTAATATTGCGATTAATTATTAAACAAGAAAGACTATGTCGAAATAGTAGAATCCAACCTTTCCTCCTCCAACCATTCAAGGGTCTTGCTCTCTCTTGTAAACTGAAGAATCTGCTTTTTTATGTTTGGATATAGAATAATGTTTGATAATTCCTCAATCGCTATCCACTTGACCCCAATCTGATGTAGATCCGGCGTTTCTGACATTTTAGGCGCGGATCCCTTTATTCTCTTACACTCAAAAAAGAAACTAACCGAGTGAACCTCCCCGTATTTATTCTCATTTCTATGCGGTGCATATTCATAGGCAAACGCCAATGAACCTACTGAAACATCAATTCCAGCTTCTTCCTTCACTTCCCTAATCGCTGCATCTACCACCGTTTCACTACGTTCTACTCCACCTGAGGGCAAATTATAATGCAGTCCATTCTCGTCGTTAAACTCAACCAAAAGAATTTGACTATTTTCAATAATTACCGCGCCTGCTCTTACCCTAATCGGATAGCTCATTTCTCATTCTCCTTCATAAGTCATCTTCAAAAATTCAAATGTACTCCCATTCGTATGTTGCATAAATGTTTCCGTATCTTTAAATCCTAACTTTCTATACACTTTTATCGCTCGTTGATTAAATGTTGCAACTGAAAGGATTATTTTTTTGGGGGTAAATGTAGCTTGAACAAAATCAATTCCTGCTTTCAAAAAAGCTAAACCCTTTCCACTTCCTGTCAAATCCGGTCTCATTCCTAAGCCGATTTCATAGGTATCCTTCGTAGCGTTTTGAACACTAAAAAATCCAATTATTTCATTTCCCATTGAAACAGCATACATAGACTCCCCTCTTGTTTTAGCATTTAAAAATACTGCTAAATCTTCTGGATCTGCCTCCATATCATAAAAAGAATATTCTCCTTCATAATGCCAATGATACGCGATTATTTCGGCTTGTTTTTGCGTCATTAAGTCAAACCTGTAATTCACAACCAGTTCCCTCATAAAATCAAAAAAACAAAAATTTATGGGAAACCCATTTACTAATTATTTCAAAATTTCATATAACACGCAATTTCTTTTTAAAAAGGCTGTTTTCGCAAAGATTGTGGCTTTTCGTATCAGTTTATTATCTATGATATAGCTTTGTTTCGGGCATCATTTCGTCTGTTTTTGATAGAGATCAACAGTGAAAAGGAGGATTTAGTCAAAAATCAGATGAAATAGCCACAATGTATACGAAAAGAGCCTTTAAAAAAGGTTGTTTTCGCAAAGTTTGTGGCTTTTCGCACCAGTCTATAAACGGTGATGTCGCTTTGTTTCGGGCATCATTTCGTCTATTTTTAATGGAAATCAACAGTGAAATGAGCGATTTAATCTAAAATCAGATGAAATAGCCACATTGAATACGAAAAGAGCCTTAAAAAATGCCTCTACCACACTTTACCTAACATAAACAAACCCCTTCAAAATAAAGGATATTATCGGAAAGATTATGGCTTTTAGAATAGGAATAAAACCCATGACATGTATAATTTCGAGTTCTTTTCTTACCGAAAAATTGTAGATTTCTAAATAAAAATCAGAAATAAAACGAAAGACCTTTCTGCCAGTTATTTCTATGGGCAGAGAAACAAATTTCACGCTAGGAGCCTAATAAAAAGACTAACTAGGAGCCTTTTTATTTTACAAACGATTTATATCCTGTATACGTAGCAAGAAAATATCCTCCATAAATAATCACTATGACCCCAGCTGTTAGCAGTGATGGAATGAATACATTATCTGCACCGATTAGCAAAAGGGTATCATTCACTACTTTTATACCAAAGATTGAATGAATAACGGCCAATGAAAGTGGCATCATGAAATAAATGAATACTTGCCTGAAAATCGATTTATTTATACCACGTTGTGTTACACCAATTTTCTTTAACATTTCGTATCGTTTTATATTTTCACTCGCTTCTGAAAGCTGTTGTAATGCTAAAATAGCAGCACTTGAAATTAGAAATATTATTCCTAGATAGACACTAATATAGATTCCTATCGTCGAGGTGCCGGTTGCTTCTTCATAGGCACGTTTGCTGGTTAGCCCAAACAAATAATAGTCAAGATTTTCTGCACTATTATTTGTTTTTAATAACTGGTAAATTTCTTCATCCGCTTTTTCGCTGTCGCCCTGATACTGGATGTTCATAATCGTTTCCAATACAGGTTTATCCTTAATTGCATCGTCTGGTAGAACGGCGATCATCGTATGTGATGCAAAATTATTTGTTCGAATAGAAAGAAATTGATACCCTTTTGGAGCAAGCGAATATTCTTGATCCCCAATAACCATTCTTTCCTCTTGATCAGTAAATCGCTGAATCAGCGGTTCATATTCGGCACGGTTTGTAATAAGCAAGACTTCATCCTGACTCAAGTTGATAGGCTTTTTCTGTTGCAATTGTAAAATTCCTTCATAGTCCGATCGACTAATAACGGTTAAATGCGGACTATAGTGCTGTGAAAACAGTTGTTTTGATTCCCCATCTGTGAAATCTTTAAGATAAGATTCTACGGTTGCTCCTGTGTCATATTCATCAAAAATGACATACTCTCCATACTTCTTCAGGTTAAATTGGTCAAACACACCGTCCCAGCCATTTGGATATTCTTCATTTCCATAAAAAATAAAACTAGCATCATAAGGTGTAATTAATTCTAAATCCTTTTCCATGGTATTTTTAATACTAAACCCTGTGGACAAGACGCCTATTGTGAAAAAAAGCATCAAACAAATTATCGTCATCGACACAAAAGTAGAATTCACCTTACTGTTGAGTTGTCGTAATACGAACATATTTATATCCTTATAGTAGACTTTCTTATTTCTTCTTAACATATTCAATAAAAAGCCTGATAGTGAAAAGTAGAAAAGAAAGGTACCAACTGTTCCTAACCCGACGCTGGTCCAAAGAATCGCTGTGCTTTCAAAGAGTCCGTAATCATTTCTTGTTGACTACTAGAAAGATCCATCATTGCTTGCTGAGCGGGCAATGAATTAAAGCTATAAAAAAGACTAATCGCGAAAGTAATGGTCAAAAAATAAATCGCGTAGTCTTTAAAACTACGTTTGACATTTCGAAATGATAATTTAAAATACATCATCTGCATCACCTCCAAGCAAGGTAACCACTTCCATAATGCGCTTGAAAAATTCTCTTCTTGATTCATTCCCTTTTACCAATTCATTGAAAATTTGTCCATCTTTGATGAAAAGGATTCGATTAGCATAGCTCGCTGTAAATGAATCATGTGTTACCATTAAAATAGTGGTCTCTAATTCGTGATTCAGCTTTTCAAATGATTCAAGTAATAAACGAGAGGATTTCGAATCTAGTGCACCTGTTGGCTCATCCGCTAATACCAGAGAGGGGTTGGTTGCAATGGCTCGTGCAGAAGCAACTCGCTGCTTTTGTCCGCCAGACATCTCATAGGGAAACTTATTTAATACGGGCGTAATTTCAAGTTTTTCTGCAATCTCTTGGACCCTAGAGTCGATCGTAGCAGGATTAGTTCCTTGAATGGTTAAGGTAAGGGCAATATTTTCAAACGCTGTTAAAGTGTGTCCAACAGATTAAAATCTTGAAAAATAAATCCTAACTCATCGCGGCGAAACTTCTCAAGTTGATTTCGTTTAAATGATGTAACTTCTTGTCCATTTATCGTAATACTTCCAGTCGTTACCTTATCAATGGTTGAAACACAGTTGAGCAACGTCGTCTTTCCACTTCCAGAGGGACCCATAATGCCAACGAAATCACCTTTTTTCACTTCAAACGATAAATCATCAATGGCTTTTGTGACATTTCCTTTATTTCCAAAATACTTTTCCATATTTTCTACTTTTAGTATAGATGTCATAATATCTCTCCTTTAAATTGTCTATACCTTATTGTAAAATCATTTGTTGAAAACACCTATTTCATTCGATGACATGAATCTTACAGTTTGAAAGATTTCATACAAAGTGGTGTTTTCGTGAGGCTGTTTTCGCAAAGTTTGTTGCTTTTCGCACCAGTCTATAAACCGTTATATCTCTTTGTTTCGGGCTCTTTTCGTCTATTATTATTGGAAATCAACAGTAAAATGGTCGATTAAATCAAAAATCAGATGAAATAGCTAAAATGTATACGAATAGAGCATTTCATGAAGAATGTGATTTTTTGCAGTAGTCTATATTTCATTGATGAGATTGGGTTCTGGGCATTTTTTCTTATACTTTTGGATGAACGCCATCCCTAACTCTAGAGAACCAGCAAGAGATAGATTAAATAGCAACTTTTATGTATACGAAAAAAAGATTTCCTAACGAATAATAGCTCTTTGTAGCAGTTTATCAACTACTAAATAGATAGATTCCTGTGCATCTAATCATATTTCCCGCTCAAAATCACTGTCACATTGATTACAATTCCCTCAGGAGTTTATTTTTTTCATATCACCTTTGTAAGAAAAGGACGTATGTTTTTTAGGTTGGTCTGTCTATGTAAAAGCATTTGCATTTTTGGTAGCACACCACGAAAGAAGCATATTAGCAGCTACCCTTAAATACTCTTACGGAATAAATTTTTTCTGATTATTAATTCGTGCTCCCGTAGTAACGCAAATGACTGGAAATATGACTATTCCAATGCTGATCATTATTACCAGGCAAATAATAATATCCGATTTCTTCTCCAGACTAGAAAAAAACGCACTTCAACAGAAATACGTCTTACTTATAAATACTATGCTCTTAAAGTACTTTCTCCATTGATATTCTCGTCATTGAATATCCTAACTTCTTATATAATCGATACGAACCTTCATTTCTTCCAAATACACTTAATCCTATTGACTTTATACCATCTTCTTTAAGCATGTCCTGAAGTTTCTCTAGCGTCTTACTTCCATACCCTTTACCTCGCCTAGACTCTTCTATTAAAATATGATTCAAATGCGCTTGTTTAATTTCTGGAATAATACTATACCAAAGAATCCCTACTTTTTCATTTAGATTAACGTCTTCTACATTGTACAAATATTGACCTTCAGAAGATAACCCGTCCTTTAACATGTCATTCACCATCATTTCAGACTCTTCCAAACCTTGCTCCATAGTTAAGTTGAAGTTTTCAGTAATTCCTTGAGCGTAGTCAGGAATCAGGAAATCCAAATACTTATCAAATTCTTCTTGCTGGACTTTACTAAATTGTATCATTTTCTCTCTCCATTCTATCTTGCCAAGTCAATTAGTTTAACCTTATCCGTTGAAATGTCTTAAGTTAAGGGTGTTTTCACAAAGCTGTTTTCGTAAAGTTTGTTGCTTTGCGAACAGTGTATAAACGTTGATATCGCTTTGTTTCATGCACCATTTACGAAAAGCGGAAGTGGCTGCCCTGCGGCGTCAGGCAAATGAAGAACTCGGAGGTGATGCCTGCATCGCTGGAGGGTTATTCATTTGACCCCGAGCCGCAAGCCACTGCAGCTGAATCATGAAATAATGAAATGAACTACTCTTGAGCTATTGTCCCTTGATGAAACACCATTTTCCATTGATTCTGTACCTTTTTCCATAGTGAACTACGTAGTGTGTGCTGATGCTTGGTCGCGTTGTATACTTTATAGGTCGCCAGCACAATTTCTTCTGACATCGGGTGAATAGTAAATTCACTGAGCGACATATCAACTGTTGGAATACCCGCTTTTGAAATGGGCTCATTTTGATAAAGTACTTTTCCTGAGCTCCCGATTTCAAAGAAATTAGGTGCTAGTAGTTTTTGTAATTCTAGTTGAGAGCTGCGAACTTCAGGTTGAAGTAGCTTCTCTTCTAATCGACGTAGCTGTTCCTTTAAGGAAGACTTTTCATTCACTTGCATCACCCACTTCTCAATTTGTCCGTTTCTTAATTATTCCGGTGCACTAGGTAGAGGTAATCTTTTCTCTAAGAAATATTGCTCGTGCCCTTTGGGATGATCCTCTACTACTCCGATAACCTTAAATCCTAGATCTTTATAAAATTTAGGTGCTTGAAAACTAAAAGTATCAACAAGCATCAAGCGACATTTTCGCTTAATAGCGAAATTTTCTAACTCTAACATAAGCGATTGACCTAGACCTTTATTCCTGTACTCTTCTGATACCCAGAGAAAATCAATATGAAGATGATGCCAAAACAACGTTGCCGTCACTCCACCAATTAACTTCTCATCAGCGTCTCTTAAAACAAAACTCACATCCTCTAAAGCCGTTTTCACCTCATCCGATAAACTTTTCAGATTATGCTCAATCACTTTTTTCTTAATAAACTCTCGGTCTTGTTGGTTACATTGTTGCACAATTTTCATCAAATAGCCCCCCTAGTTTTTTTGTAGATAAATATTTTTTTCTGAGCAAGGTCATAGAGGTTAATTTTTTAGTACAACGGTTATATTGCATGGTTTTCACATCTTCTTCAAATGATTGAAAATTTATCGGAGAAAACCATTGCCCAAATGAAGTTTTTCGTGTAATCTTGTCCATGAGTTTGGTCCTTTTTAGTGGATTTGGACGGGTTACCACCTGACTTTATCCATTATAAAGGACTTTTTCTTTGCATAAAATAATAAAATTGAACATTGTGAGTATTTTAAATATTCACATTAAATTAATGCAACACTAGTGAACTCACTTAGTATATCAATTAGCTATTCTATTAAAATCAAAAATTGCTTTTCAATTCTCCCTTCTATTTTGAGAGAATTAACACCACTGTTTAGAAAGGCATTTTATATTTTTAAGGCATAACTCACAGCAGCTTCAGCATGAATTTGTGTTGTGTCAAATAATGAAATGCCTGTATCCTCTTGCTGAATTAACAAGCCAATCTCCGTGCATCCTAAGATGATTCCTTCAGCCCCGTTCTCCATTAAACGGTGAATCACTTGTTGAAAAAACCTTTTGGAAGTAAGCTGTATCTTCCCTAAACATAATTCATGATAAATCACTTGGTTTATTAGCTCACGTTCGGCTTGATTCGGGATGATGACCTTAATTCCATTTGAGTTGATCCGAGCTGTATAAAAATCTTGTTCCATCGTATATTGAGTTCCAAGTAGTCCAACTGTTTTGATCTTTGAATGGGTGATTGTTTTTGAGGTTGCATCAGCAATATGCACTATAGGAATGGAGATAGCTTCTTCAATTAAATGAATGACTTTATGCATTGTGTTCGTGCAAAGGACGATAAAGTCCGCTCCCGCCTTTTCTAATCTCAAAGCAACTTTTGCGAGAACAATTCCTGCTTGTTCCCAGTCTCCTCTTGATTGGAGTTGTTCGATTTCTGCAAAATCCACACTGAATAAAATACACTTAGCTGAATGCAAACCTCCTAATCTACGTTTCACTTCTTGATTGATAACCTTATAATATTCCGTCGCGGATTCCCAGCTCATCCCACCAATCAAGCCAATTGTTTTCATAGATTTATTTTCCTCCTTTTTATCTCCCAAAATCATCTTAAACACCGCTTATATTCATCTTACGGGTGAAGAGTTAAACGCTTTTTTAGTCGCCAGACATAGATCCAAGTCCTAACAATAAACGAGCCAAATACGAATATTAACAAAAAAAACATGATGAAATTGACGACATTTAAAGTTGAAGAAGTGCCTTTTATCATTCCTTCAAGAAAGAGGAAGACATTGAACGAGCACATTAATGAAATTGGAAGAAATAAAATAGTATAGGCGACCGCTACTTTTTTAGCATGTTTCATTTGAGTCGTATTATCACTATAGATTTGAGGTTTCTCCTCTCCTTCCTCATAGGGTTTGCTCCAGATCGTCCATTTTTGTAAAGCTGAATAAGAACTAAACGTAAGGGTCCAACCAAAATCTCGGTGAATATTAAAATAGCTTTCATTCGAAATGTTTTGATAATCTGCACAATAACTAATATAGCGTGGTTTCCCTTTTTTAAATATGAAGGCTGTGCCCGTTTTGCTCACACGATATAGATTTAGCCCTTTTTTCTCCATGCTTTCAAGCCATAATTCCAGTTTATCGGGCGAATACATCCAGCCAATTTTTCTTATCAGAACGAGTTCGCCACTCCGCTTCATTTGTTTTTCTGTTTTCTTATCGAACTTTTTTCCAATAGTAGAATGAAAATGAGAATCGCTTGATTTCATTTGACTCAATTGTTTATTATTTTTATTAATTTTAATAATGGAATAAATAGATAGAATGAATACAGCAATAGCCAATCCTAACGCAAAATAAGTGATCACCCATAAAGGGCTCTCTACTACTTTGACTGAACCCTCCTGTGTTTTTCCAATACCCCAAATCAATAAATTGGTTACCAATATTCCTCCTAAATAGATAGAAACGCCGCTAAAGATGTACATATTCATTCGATTCCTCTTAATTACACCTTCACGAACCGATGAAGTTTTGATTTTTTCAGTGGGTTGTTCATTCGCAAGGAAAAGCCAATTTCCGCTCTGAACTAACTTTATCCAGCCCTCTTCTTGAAGTGACGAAGATAAAGAAACTCCCTTCACTTTTTCGTAACTGATTCGATAGGTAATCGATTTACGCTCGCTTGGGCGAAAATAAAAGCTCCTCGTCCATCGGTTCAACATAACAAAATGAAATCCCCTAGCTGCCATTTCCGAAAGCCAGGCTTCTGTTTTTTGAACATCATAGCTCCATAAAGGTTTCACTACTTTTTTCATCTGAAGTCCTCCTGGTATGTAATCGCATTTTGATGTAGCTCGTTTATTCTCTTAATCTCTGCTAATATTATTCTTTTTCCTAATTCTGTCACTTCGTAGACTGTTTTTCGCTCTTCGTCTGCAAAGACCGTAATGACACCGTCTTTCTGCATTTTTGTGAGCGTTCCATAGACCGTGCCTGATCCTAATCGAAGTCGAGCGTCCGATATTTCTTCTACATGCTTCACAATCCCGTAGCCATGACGTGGCTTCGATAATGATAGTAATATGTAAAAGGCCGTTTCAGTCATTGGGATATACTTTTTTTCAATCTTTTCACTTTCCATCATCACACCTCTTTTAGTAAGGCTATTTTCGCAAAGTTTGTGGCTTTTCCTATCAGTTCTTCATTTATGATATCGCTTTGCTTCGGGCATTATTTCGTTTTTTTGATGGAAATCATCTTGAAATGGATAATTTAGTCAAAAATCAGATAAAATACCCTCCAACTATACGAGATGAGCCTTAAGTAATTCAATCTTCCTTTCACTCTATGTTACAACGTAATACATCACACCATGACTATATCACAACGTGACATATTAAACAAGTAATATTATCCATATTTTTTAAGTTTAGTTTAATAGTTGCTCTCTATACTTGTTCATTATTCCACCCGTGTCTAAGTAACAATTAAAAGACCCTAACTCTCATTGAATCGAATGAGAAATAGGGCCTTGCTTCACGATACCGTTAAATAAAAATAAAACATTTAAATTAGGATGTACTCAAATTATTAGGATGTTTTCGCAAAGATTGTGGCTTTTCGTATCAGTTAATCATCTGTGATATAGCTTTGTTTCGGGCATCATTTACGAAATGCGGAAGTGGCTGCCCAGGGACGGCAGGCATCTGGCCGTACACGCAGTGAAGCCTGCTTCACGTAGTGGACTGACAAATGCCCGAGTCCCTAGCCACTGCAGCTGGATCACGAAATGCGGAAGTGGCTGCCCTGCGGCGTCAGGCAAATGAAGAACTCGGAGGTGATGCCTGCATCGCTGGAGGGTTATTCATTTGACCCCGAGCCGCAAGCCACTGCAGCTGGATCGAGAAAAGCGGAAGTGGCTGCCCAGGGACGGCAGGCATCTGGTAGAACACGCAGTGAAGCCTGATTCACGTAGTGGACTGACAAATGCCCGAGTCCCTAGCCACTGCAGCTGGATCACGAAATGCGGAAGTGGCTGTCCTGCGGCGTCAGGCAAATGAAGAACTCGGAGGTGATGCCTGCATCGCTGGAGGGTTATTCATTTGACCCCGAGCCGCAAGCCACTGCAGCTGAATCCGCCAATTTTTGATTTAAATCAACAATGAAATGGAGGATTTAGTCAAAAATCAAATGATATAGCCACAATGTATACGAAAAGAGCCAATTATTAAGAAACGCACACCAAAACGGACATTCATAACCCAACTATTTTTTAAACATGGTCATCTTCAATACCACTTTCATAAAGTCATCAAAGGAAGAAAAATGTTGATTCCACAGGTTATAACGCCTACGGATCGCTTCCACTAACCAAAACGGTATCGACTTCCCTTCAATAACGGAATAGTGGTCTTCGTACGCTTTCTTTAAATGCTCCCAGCGAAAATCATTTCCAGGATTCACATATTCTGAAACATCAACAATTTTGGCTCGACCATCTTGTAAAAGAATATTTTTCAAGTGAATATCACGAGGATTAAGCCCCTTTTCTTGAACATACTCTCTGGCCTCCTCAACGTCACGAATCACTTGTTCTGGTATATTAATGCCCCGGAGTAAGCAATCAAAAAGCGTTATCCCTTCCTCGTAGCTTAATACGAGATAATTATGGCTGGAAGCGAAGCAGGTTGAGAAATACGGGGAATGACCTAACAACTGATAGACCTTTTCTTCCGCTTTAATTTTCATAACTTTATCTTTTGCAAATAATTTAAATGCATACTCTGGAGCATAAAGAGATTGAAACACGGCTGCATCCGTCCCTACACCTATACATTTTAGATCGTCTAGAACACCAGTTATGGTGACCGGTTCATTATTGAGATTTGAAGAAACCGCTATTTGAGAAAGTGAAGAAGTCGCTCCTTCCCATTTATTCCTCATGTCATTCTCCCTTCGTTAACGCCAATTCTCTATCTTAAGTGAGCTCGGTTTTTCCATATGGCTTTTTTCGCAAAGATTGTGGCTTTTCGAATAGGAATATATCCCCTGATTTGTATGACTTCGTGCTCTTTTCCTCATGAAAACTTCCCCATTACTAGATAAAAAGTAAGAAATCAGTCAAAAAAAACTTACTGCCTGTTCTTTCTTTGTTCCAATAGCAACAAAGTATACGATAAGAGCCTTCCTTATTAACTAACAAATTCGTTATTGAAATGAAAAGTCATTCATTCCAATCAAACTAAATTTCATTGTTACCCTTAGCATATCACTAAAATGTTAAAAAAATGACTCCGCTTCCTTAGCCAATAAGCTAGAAAATCATCCAGTAATTCATCATAGCGTCAGTAAATTTATTAAGGTCTCAGATATTTCCCAAAAATTCAAGACCATATAAAAAAACCTACATTTTATCCTGTAGGCCTTCTCATATTCTAAAATTCCATTTCAACAGCTTGTTCTACTACCTCTGCTGGGACGATAATTTCTGAAATGTTGTTATGATCTTTGACGGTCATTTTCACTGAAGAATCCATCATCATCTCTTCCCCATCAATCGACATAATCATTTTTGTCTCTGTATCCATCTGTGTAGTGAAGAATGTTTCTTTATTTATTAACACGACCATCTTGATGGCTTCTATTGATATATTCTCTTGCATGTCTGCTGCTTGTCCTTGCAATTCATCTGGTAAAACGTTTAGTCCCTGCTCAAGCATTTCATTCGCCTTTTCCCCTTCTAGATCCAATGTAAGAATATAAGACGATTCATCTTGTTCGAATGTAAAGGAATCTAAGTACGGTTCTAATTGTTCCATTTGATTTTTTGGCAAGGAATCCTTCATCATCATCGATTCGAATTGATCCATAAACTCTGCTGGAAACTTACTCCACTGGTTTTGAACGCTTTCTTTCATGTATATGCCGTTTTCAGTAATATACATTTCAGTTTCAAATCCTGAGAACTCTGCTGGTATATCCTCTGCACCTGATAAGTTCATAATCGACGTAATTTTGCCTGAAAGTGGCTCCATGACCATATCCGCTTTTGAAGAGGTTTCCATAGTCACAACCTCATTGGTCATTGAGTTCGTCATCGCTTGATTAGCTGTCATATCCATATGCAAGCTTTCAAGTGATGTTTCCGCTTCCTTTGTTTTATTAAACACTTCGACAAGTGTTAATTTACTCTCGTTTTCCACCTTTTCAGTCGGTGTTGCCGTGGCAGAGCACGCACCTAATGACAAAGTTAGTGCTGCGACAAGTATTGATTTTGAAAATTTCCCCATCTTCATTCACTCCCTATGATTTATACTCTCTTTACGTCCCTGTGACAAAAAAGTTTCAGCTAGATCAAAATCTAAATTTAGTTTACTATAAATGGTAGACTTAGAGAGCAATATTCGTAAAAAATCATAAAAAATTCGTAAAATGCGTTGATTTTAGCTTATTGGCGTGTTTCATACTATCGCAACTAAAAAGATGTGAACGATTAACTCGCCTGGCGAAGATAATCGTTCACAGAAAGGCTGTTTCGCTAAGATTTTGGCTTTTCAAATAGGAATCTATCTCCTGATTTAAATGACTTCGTGCTCTTTTCCTCATGAACACTTCTCTATTTCTAGTTAAAAAGTGAGAAATCAGCCAAAAAAACTTACTGTCTGTTTTTTCTTTGTGCCAATAGCAACAAAATATTATCAACAAGACTTAAATATGAGAAATTAAGATTCTTTATATTCTGCACCAAATTATCAAATCTATCTCGATTACTCGATTTCAGATACTCTAAAAAAGGGCTATAGTTACGGTTTATCGACTTTAGATACGGAAAATCATAGATTATTTTTATAATTTTTTGATCTAATACTTTAGTTAAAGGAAAAATCTCACTTTTCATAAAATCCAAATTTTCCTTATCATCGCTATCAATTTTGAGATGAAGGTATGCTTTATTCACCTCTTGATTGATAGTTTCTTTTAAATAAAAGAAACTAAGGATAACCGTTTCGAGGTCATTGTTAGATTAAAACAAAGTTTAATTGTTTTGAAGAAAGTCGTACCGTTTATAAAAAAGTTGCGATGTTTTGAAAAAAGTTTAACCTTTTTAGATGGTGAACATTTAAGCAAACTTCGCTCTATGAAGATATATGAAAGCTTTTGATCCAACTTTTTTATAAAAATTGTACACTAATTCACAATAAAAGAAGCCATTTTGATGAATCTTTTTTCAAATTGGCTTCTTTTTATTAGCGATATTATTAAGGTTTATCAGTTGTTTTGATCAAACTTTATTCCAAACCAACACCTGCTTAAAACATAAAGTGAGACATCCAGTACGGAGAAATCTGTAACTTATTTTTGAAAATTAGTCATCGCAAAGTGGCACTCCAAGCAATACGTTTAGAATGTCAAATGTTTCTGGACCAATTACTAAATCTGCAACTGCTTCTTCTCTTTTAACCCTAACGAAAAATACTTGAGCGTCTCCACAAATCAATTTCCCAACACATAACACTTCAAGGGATGCGTTCATAGCTACACCTCCTTTTTATTAAGATACAATAGTCTATTAAATAAAAACTAATATGCTTGTACACATGACCTGATTTTGGTAATTAATAGAGGCTCTTTTCGTATATATTTGGCTATTTCATCATACTTTTGATTAAATCTTTCATTTCACTGTTGAATTCCATCAAAAATAGACGAAATGATGCCCGAAACTAAGCTAAATCATAGATGATAGACTGATACGATAAGCAACAAACTTTGCGAAAACAGCCTTAATATAAGAAAACAGCCTGCCATCACTTTGGCAGACTGCAAAAAAGCGGTTGTCAAATATTCACGATAAAAATGATTATACTTTTCGGCGACGACCGCGTAAATAGTATATGCTCAAAAGAAAATCTAGTATATGACTACATATTTTTGTTAAATATGGTAGAATATCATTTTATGACTAATAAATTATTATCGATTTGGGGGAGAAATTCATGAAAAAATTTAATGTCATTGTTACTAGCTTTCTATTGTTTATGATGGGTTTTACGACAAATCACTCTGTACTTGCCAATGAACCAGCACCATTAATTACAACTATCTAGAACCTTTGTATTGGTGGTTCTGAATGCGGTGGTAGTAATGCTGCTTATTTTGTAGCTTTCGATGAAGGATAATACGTTGGTAAAGTATCTGTTTTTGCACCCGATTTTATTGGTGATGTACACCAAGCAAAGCTTATACTTTATGTAGATGGTCAAAAAGAAGATTCACTGGATGTAAAAAAAGATGGTAGTACCTTAGAGTATGTTGTGAAAGATGAGGCAACTACTATAACGCTTCTTACTGTTCATCAAGTTGGCGACTTAAAAGGTTAGGAAACGAGAATTGATAGTGTTAATGTCTATGGAAGATAGGCAAATTTAAGAAGGACCTCCCTCAAGGTGTTTTTTTTAGGCTCTTCGCTATTTAGTGTTGACAAGTCAATCTTCTAGGGTTCAATTGATGCTACCATTTTAGCTTAATGTCAGGATTCTACATATTGATTAAAACAAGCGAAAAACCAAACCGGACAAGGGAATGAGTTCAATTGCTCGCTCAGCATTCACCACCTGTTACAAGAATAATTGATTGAGTTCCGAAACCTACATAGTTGTTTGAACTAAACACTAAATAGCGAAGAAGCTTTTTTTATGGCGTTAAAAAATAATTGCTATCACAATTACAACAGCAAAAACTGCCAGGATATCTTTATCTGTATCACTTAGTATCCTATCTTGGATTAGATAGATTTGTAGCTCCCCTTTTATAGTTTTATAAAAAAGATTGATCATTTGTAGTAAATTTGAGAAGAAAGTCGTTTAAAAAATGGAGTGAAACTGGTTTTTATGCTATCTTTAATTATTCCTTTGTTCATTAAAATAATTATCCCCTTAGCTTAGACAAGCTAGTGGTCCCTGTGGTTGCCCCTTATTTATCTAAGCGACTAAACCATTCTCCTTAAAATTTTCTACAATTAAATCGATAGCAAAATACATCTAAATAGGATTGGAGGTGTTTAGAGCCGAGTCCGTGAAAGGTTCCACCAATAAACGCTTTGGCATTTGAAAGAGTGGTATGCAGCCAGTTTAAATGGTCTGGACTTTCTTTTAGCATTATAAACTTGATATTCGTGCTTAAAACCAGCTCCTTCCAGCGCTCTATAGAATGATAGGCATCACTACTAATCATCGAGCCCGGTTCAATACCCTTCTTAGCAAAATCGATCAAGGTTTCCCCTTTTATTTCTGGGACTACTTTCATTTTCACAAACAGAGGATGTCCCTTTTTGTTTAAAGTTAACCTAACTATTACCCTGGTTTTATCCGTACCACGACCGCGCTTTCCACCCTCGAAAAGTGCACAAAAAAAGGCATAGTCTAGCTCTACAATACCAGCTATTGTGTATTCTGAGTCTCTTTTTTTTTCATGGCTTTTCTAATTTTATGTAGCATAAGTCAATCCGTTTTATAAGTTATTTCAAGCTCATCAGAAAGTCTTGTTGCCGATACGCCTCGTTAATCATGAGCCATTATATAGATGGCTAAGAACCACATGGTTAAGTCCGTTCGCGTTTTTTCCATAACAGTTTCACCGTTACAGTGGCTTGGTAACAGCATCTTTTGCATTCAAAGAACTTGTGTTTACGTGTTATTGTTTCAAAACACGAATCGTTATCGCATTTTTCGCAGCGATAACCATGTGCCCACCACTTCAATTTAAATAGGTGATCATGACAAGCTTCATGCGTGGAGAACTGTTTTTGGAATCCCACCAAACTCATTTGTTCATATCTAGCCATTTCATGCACCCTCTCAAGAATAATGTTAGTCAGTATAATACACTAACATTTGTTTCTTTAAACGAAATTTTGAGCAAAAGGGATACTCATTTTAATTACTCAACTTTCGCAGACTGAAATAGGCAGGTAATCCTTGATGTAGTTAGGCAAGCCTGCAATCCATTGTTGTAGTTGACTATTGATTAGTTTTTGTACCTTTTTGTTGCTCTTTTTCAATGCATATTCAAGAAGCTCG